>NZ_JBWBWM010000019.1:0-178810 GCF_056174665.1 Bradyrhizobium sp. WYCCWR15520 | reverse complement strand
CGCCGTAGGACAGACCCACGGAAGCTGACGCCCGCGACATCTCTTCCACCGCGATGCAGTGCTCGAGATAGCCGAGGCCGGCGCCGCCATATTCCTCTTCCACCGTGATGCCGTGCAGGCCGAGCGCACCGATCCTGGGCCAGAGGTCGCGCGGAAACTGATTGCTGCGGTCGATCTCGGCGGCGCGCGGCGCGATCTCGTTCTGGGAGAACGCGTGCACGGTCTCGCGGATCGCATCCGCGGTCTCGCCAAGGTCGAAATTGAGCAGCAGCGCCCGGTTCGAGGCCATCATTCCCTCCGCAGTGTTGTTCTGGAATTAAACGATCATACGTTTTTTTACTATCCCTGCAAGTAGAACCACAGAAAGACTAAAGCACACACTCAGACTATTGAATTTACTACTGTTTCGTGCCAGAATTAAACGATCAATCGCTCGTTTCACGACGGCTACCTCCTTCCCTTTCCAGAGGCCCAATGGCGCGGACGATCGGCTCACACGGCCCCAAGACGATGGAGGCGATCCGCAAGGCCGGGCTGCGCCTGATCTTCGAGCACGGCTACGCCGCCATGAGCCTGCGCCAGCTCGCGGCCGAGGTAGGGATCCAGTCGGGCTCGCTCTACAACCATATCAGCACCAAGCAGGAATTGCTGTTCGATCTGGTGCGGGACCACATCAACGAACTGCTGCGTCAGCTCGATCGCGCGCTCCAGGGCAAGCAGCAGCCGTCCGACAAGCTCCGCGCCTTCGTCGCCTTCCACGTCACCTACCACATGACCAAGAAGCGCGAGGTCTTCATCGCCAATTCCGAGCTGCGTAGCCTGGAGCCGAAGAACTATGAGGAGATCGTGGCGCTGCGCGGCGCCTACGAACAGCGGCTCGCCGCCATCCTCGCCGAGGGCGTGGCGGAAGGCGAATTCGAGGTGGTCGACGTCCAGGTCGCGACCTTCGCGATCCTGGCTTTGCTGACCGGCCTCACCACCTGGTACCGGCCCGGCGGCCGGCTCACCAAGGAGGCCATCGTCGCCGCCCACGAAAAACTGGTGCTGTCGAGCGTCGCCCCGGCTGGAACGCCTGATCGGGCAAGCCTGCGCGCCCCCTCCCCGCGTGGCGGGCTGGAGCGCTGCTGAGATGCCGATGACGGAACATCACGCGCTCGACGAAATCGACCTGAGGATACTGGCCGAATTGCAGAAGGATGGACGCATCCGCAACAATGAGCTGGCTGAAAGGGTCGGGCTCTCGGAGCCGCCGTGCCGGCGACGGGTTCGCTCCTTGCGCGAGCGCGGCTATGTCAGTGCCATCAGAGCTACGCTGGACGAAAAACTGCTGGGATACGAGGTCATTTCCTACGTATTGATTCAATTGCAGAGCCAGGCTCAAGCGACGTTGCAGGCGTTCGAAAAATCGATCGCGGCCATGCCGCTGGTGCAACAGAGCTGGCGGATTTCGGGCGATGCCGACTATCTGCTCAAATGCGTGGCGCGGAACGTCGAGGGCATGCACCAGCAGCTTCTGCAATTTTCAGCCATGCCCGAGGTCCGCCACATCAGAACCTTCCCGGTGCTCGGCGTCGCCAAGGATGCTCCGCTGCCGTTGCCCCGCGCCCCCTCGGCATCTGGCCCGGCGCAATAGCCCACCAAACCTGGCGTCGCACGGAAGCGCGCCGGTCTGCCCCCTAGTGGGTCCAGGGCTCGACGCGCTTGAAGGCGAAATTGTCGGCGTAGGCGGCCGGCCGGCGCACCGAATCCTTGGGCTCGATCACCTGGTAGGCAATGCCCTTGCGCTCGCAATAGGCGATCGCGTCTTCCTTGGTGTCAAAGTGCAGGGTGAGCTGCTGTTTCATGTCTACCGAAGAGGTCCATCCCATCAGGGGCTCGATCGCGCGGGGCTGCTCGGGCTCGTAGTCGAGCTGCCATTCCCGGGTCTTGGCCCTGCCCGATTGCATCGCGTTTTTGGCGGGCTTGAAAATGCGTGCGGTCATGGATGGTTGAGTCCTCAGGCGATATGCGACACGGTAGCGGTTGGTGGAAACACCCGGGATAGTATAGAGACACCTTTCAGGAAATTTGATCGGTGATTCCTGCAAACCCGGATGTACCATTACCGTACCGGTATAGTCATTATGCCGTACTGTGACAATCTAGGGACATCGGGCGGCCGGCCCCCGGTCTTGCGGCGCGATCTTCCCGAAAGCAGCAGTTCGAAGCGGCACCCATGAAAATCAACGCCACCCTGCCAGAAAAAGGACGCGACCTCCGGCTCGACCTGTTTCGCGGGGTCGCGAACTGGGCGATCTATCTGGATCATATCCCCGACAACGTCGTGAACTGGATCACCACCCGCAATTACGGGTTTAGCGACGCCGCCGACCTCTTCGTTTTCATTTCCGGCTATACCGCCTCATTCGTCTATGCCCGGATGATGCTGGAACGCGGCTTCATCGTCGGCGCCACGCGGCTGACCAAGCGCGTCTGGCAGCTCTATGTCGCCCATATCATCCTGTTCGTGATCTATATCGCCTCGATCAGCTATCTTGCCTTGCGGTTTGGCGATTCCCAACTGGTCAACGACTTCAACGTCGCCGGCCTGATCGACAACGCGACCGAAACGCTGCGGCAGGGCCTGTTCCTGAAATTCAAGCCGGTGAATCTCGACGTGCTGCCGCTCTACATCGTGCTGATGGGTCTGTTCCCGCCGGTGCTGTGGTTCATGCTGCGCCAGCCCAACTTGACCATGCTGGCCGCCATCGTGCTGTGGCTGGTGTCGCGGCAGACCGGCTGGAACCTGCCCGCCTACCCGACCGGACACTGGTACTTCAATCCGTTCGCCTGGCAGGTGCTGTTCGTGTTCGGCGCCTGGTGCGCGCTCGGCGGCGCCCGCAAGAACCTGCACATCATCAACTCGCCGATCACGCTGTATTTCTGCATCGCCTACATGATCCTGGCGCTTGTCATGACCATGGCCGGCAGGTTTCCGACGTTCGGCGAGATGTTCCCGCAGTGGCTGTATTCGATGTTCAATCCGAACGACAAGACCAACCTCGCGCCCTACCGCTTTCTGCACTTCGTGGTGATCGTGATCCTGGTCATCCGCTTCGTGCCGAAGGAATGGCCGGGGCTGGAGTGGAGGATCTTCGATCCGCTGGTGGTTTGCGGCCAGCAGTCGCTGGCCGTGTTCTGCGTCGGCGTGTTCCTGTCGTTCGTCGGGCACTTCGAGCTGTCGCTGAGCTCAGGCTCGCTGTTCGCGCAGATCTTCGTCAGCGTGACCGGCATCGCGATCATGACCATCGTCGCTTACTACATTTCCTGGTCGAAGCGGCAGGACAAGCCGCTCAAGCCGCCGGCGCCGAAAGCCACCCCGGCGGCTTCCGGCTGAAGCGCGGCAGCCCCGGCGTCAGGCCGGCTGCGCCGTCGAGGCCACTAGCGTGCGCACGTCGGCGTAGACGTTGAGTACCGGCGCCACCACTTTGTGCATCGCGTTCTTCGATACGATGGTGTCGTGGATGACGAGATGATCGACGCCGGTGGTCAGGAAGCAATTCACGGCATCCTGCGGCGTTTCCACGATCGGCTCGCCCTTGATGTTGAATGAGGTGTTGATCAGCACGGGAACGCCGGTCAGCGCTTCGAACTCCTTCAGCAGGCGGTAGAGCATCGGATTGGTTTGTTCGCGTACGGTCTGCACGCGCGCGGTGCCGTCGACATGCACGATCGCCGGAATTTTGTCCCGCCACTCGGGACGTACCGGCTTGGCAATCAGCATGAAGGGCGAGTCTTCGTCGCCCTCGAAGATTTCCTTCATGCGCTCGGCCAGCACGATCGGTGCGAAGGGGCGGAACGCCTGCCGGTGTTTGACGCGGCTGTTGAGGATGTCCTTCATCTCTCCCTTGCGCGGATCAGCCAGCAGGCTGCGGTTGCCGAGCGCGCGCGGCCCGAATTCCGACCGGTCCTGAAACCAGCCGATCACCTTCTGGTCGGCCAGCAGCTTGGCAGTGTCGCGGCAGACATTGTCGCTGCGCACTGCATCGGCCTGGATACGCACCAGAAACTTTTTCAATTCCTTGGCGGCGTCCTGATCGCTATAGCGCCGGCCGACATAGGAATGATCCATCACGAAATCGCGGCGCTGCTTCAGGATTTCGAGCCAGCCGTAATAGGCGCAGCCGATCGCGATGCCGTCGTCGCCGGCCGCGGGTTGGATCCAGACGTTCTCGAATCCGGCCTCGCGGGCCACCCGGCCGTTCGCCACGCAGTTCAGCGCAACGCCGCCGGCCATGCAGAGATTCTTGGCGCCGGTGGTTTCGCGCAGCCAGCGGGCGCGGGCCAGCAGCACGTTTTCGGTGTCGTCCTGCGTGCGCCAGGCCAGATCCTCCCAGTGCCGCATCGCGGGGTTCTTTTCCCAGTTGCTGCCGGGTTCGAACACATAAGGTTGCTTGAAGTCGGTAGCGTTCCAGTGCGGTACCTGCAGCTTGTCGCCGTTCATTTCGAGCAGATGCTTGACCTGGTCGCGGCGGCCATAGGGTGCCAGGCCCATCAGCTCGCCGCATTTATTCCAGTCGCCGAAGATATAGGTCGAGGCGCGGCTGTAGAGCGCGCCGAGCCCGGGCATGTTGTAGAATTCGTCGCTGAGGAAGCCGCGGTCCGGCTCCATCCAGACCTTCTTGACGCACTCCAGCGTCTTGCCGCTGAACTTGTAGTAGCTCTCGGATTCCCGTGCCAATGGCGTCGCCGTGTCGGCGGGCGGATAGGATTCCATGACGTCGGACTGGTAGCTGCCGACGCCATCGACGATCATCACGACGCCATCTTCGAACGGCGACACCGCAAACGCACTATAGGCATGCGCCAGATGGTGGGAGATCGTGACAACCTTGTCCGAATGCTTCAGATAGAGCGGATGCTTGGCCGCATCGCCGCGCTCGAAGTCCGGCAGGAAGCCCGGCGCGTCGAAATAGACCAGCCGCTCCTCCATTTCCGGGACCGGCAGGATGTAGCAGTTGCGCACGACGAGATCGACGTCGTCGAGCGTAATGCCCTCGGCCTCGAGGCAATAGTCGATCACTTCTTTGTAGAAGCCGGAGGCGTGCTTGGCGCGGGTGATCCGCTCCTTGGCGATCGCGAACGCGATGGCGCCGTCGCGCAACAGGCAGGCGCTGACATCATGGTCATAAGTGTTCAGGCCAAGGACGTAAGTGTGTTTTTTGGACATGGGTACTCGTTGGGAGAGGATCATCTTGCGCTGAAAAATGGAGATCGTGTCGACATCAAGTTGTTGGCGTGGCCTCGCGGAATTTTTTCAGAATTCTAAGTTCCTGCAGTGCACAATCCCAAGTGTTCATCCAGTATTCAGATAGATGAACGGCGCAAGAAGCCGCGACAGATCGGCCGTAACTTGACCTTACCTGCCCTTCTTAATAAAGTCCCAAAAGCCCGAAAGAACCTTAGTGAAAATATTGTCTTAGCGCATCCGAACCGAAGGCTTTCTCACGCGTCTAAGTGAGATAGTGCAGAAGTTCAGATGTTCGGAAGTGACCGGGAGATCCTCGTATGGCTAAACGCTATAATATCCTGACCCGCTGCCTTGCAGCACTGGCCCTGTTGTTCGTCTATGTGGCCAGCACCTCTGCCATTCTGGTGGGCGGGACAACGACGTCCGCGCAGGCCTATCGCGGCGGCCGCGGTTATCGCGGTGGCCGTGGCTTTTATCGCGGCGGTCGTGGCTTCTATCGCGGCGGCCGAGGCTATTACGGCCGAGGCTATGGCTTCTATGGCGGCGGTCCCCGCTGCTGGTGGAATCCCTACGGCGTTCGCGTCTGCAGGTGGTGACATAGATCGATCGCTGTCAGATCAGACGCGATCATGCTGGGAATCAGGCGTGCCGACCGGCACGCCTTTTTCTTTTGGGTAATCGATTCTGGCAGCGTTGGCCGTACCCGACCTAACTTGCAAGCCGCGGAATCAATTTAAGCGCGTTGCCACGCTCGATCGACGCGACCTGTTCGTCCGTGAACACGCCTGCCTCGCGCAATCCTTTCACATGATCGCCGCCGGTGCGGTACGGGAAATCCGTCCCGAACACGATCTGCGACGGCGGGATGATGGCCGCGAGCGCCGACATCGAACCGCGGTTGGAGGTCTGGGCAGTGTCGTAGAAGAAGCGCTTGAGCTCCGCGAGCGTGCCATCAGGCACGGTCTCCTTGGCCTTCGGCGCCAGCAGCGGATGCCGGACGAAGCGCTCGATCAGAAACGGCATCGTTCCGCCCGCGTGCGAGAAGATCCAGCGAATATCGGGAAACCGCCGCGCATTGCCGGAAAAGACGATGTCGGCGATGGTGCGCGTCGTGTCGGTGCCGAACTCGATCATGACGGGCGGCTGCGTCGGCACCAGATTCGCGCAGCAATTGGCCGCCGTCGGATGGGTGTAGACCAGCGTCTTGCGCCGATTGAGTTCCTCCATCACCGGCAGGAATAGCGGATCGCCAAGCCACTTGTCGCCATAGCTCGTCATCAAGGCGATTCCATCGGCCTTGAGCGTATCGAGCGCATATGTCAGCTCGCGCAGGCTGCCTTCGGCGTCGGTGAGCGGCAGCATCGCGAAATTGCCGAAGCGCCCGGGATAATCGGCAACCAGTTTCGCGGCATACTCGTTCGACTCGCGGCAGAGCTTTCGCGCGGTGTCGCCCTTGGTGAAATTGACCGCCGGCGTGGTGACTGAGAGCATCGAGGTGGCGATGCCGGCCTTGTCCATGTCGGCGAGCGATTTCACGATCGTCCAGTTCTTCATCAGCGGATCGCCAAAACCCGCATCATTCGACGCCGTCACATAGGTCGGCGGCGATAGATGATGATGGACGTCAATTCGGAACGGTTTTCCGTCGGCGGTTTGTGCATCGGCGCCGCCGCGTCCCATGGCAGCGGTCAAGGCCAGCGCGCCGGCACCGAGCATGAAGCTGCGCCGGCTGGGCGTAAAGAGCGACGGAGTTGCTGGACCACAGCAGAAGCATCCCCGCAAACGCGGCGCGCGCAAATCCGTCATTCGTTCTCTCCCGGTTTTTTTGTTTGTTGTTGCGTAAACCTTCAGCCGTCGAGAATGGCGACCGCCCGGGTCCAGCCGGCCGAGGCACGCTCGATCTTCACCGGGAAGCACGACACCATGAACCCAGTCGAGGGCAGTTGCTCGAGATTGTGCAGCTTTTCGAGGTGGCAATAGCCGATATGGCGGCCGGCCTTGTGGCCTTCCCAGATCAGGCTGGCGTCTTTGGTCTCGGCATATTTCTTTGCCGTGTAGACGAACGGCGCGTCCCAACTCCAGCCGTCGATGCCGGTCAGCCGCACGCCGCGCTCCAGGAGATACATCGTCGCCTCGTAGCCCATGCCGCAGCCGGAGGTGACGTAATCGGGCCTTCCGTATTTGGCACCGGCGCTGGTGTTGACCACCACGATCTCCAGCGGCGACAACGTATGGCCGATGCGCTTGAGTTCGGCTTCAACATCCTTGGCGGTCGCGACATAGCCATCAGGCAAATGCCGGAAGTCGAGCTTCACGCCCGGCTGAAAACACCATTCCAGCGGTACCTCGTCGATGGTCCATGAACGCTCGCCGCGGTTCATGGTGGGATGAAAGTGCCAGGGCGCATCGAGATGCGTGCCGTTATGGGTGGAGAGCGATACCTGCTCCACTGCCCAGCCCTGCCCGTCAGGCAGATCTTCCGCCTTCAGCCCGTCGAAGAACTGCAGCATGCGCGGCAGCCCCTGCTGGTGATCGATGTACTGAATGGTCGGGTGATTGCCGGGCGGATCGGCCGGCACGTCGTTTTGCAGGGGAACGGAGATGTCGATCAGTTTGCGCGTCATGGCGTTTCCTAAGGCTTGATGTTCTTTTTGGTTAGCGTCGCCGGAACAGACTATTGCCGCTCGACCCGGTTCTTCAAAATGCCGATCTTTTCGATCTCGAGCTCGATCGTATCGCCGTGCTCGAGATACCAGCCGAGTTCGAGGCCACAGCCATTGCCGACAGTGCCGGATCCGATGAACTCGCCGGGCATCAGGGTTTCATCCTTGCTGACATGGGCGATGATCTCCTCGAACGAGAATAGCATGCCCTCGCTTATCCCTTGCGAGCGCCTCTCTCCGTTGACGCGCGCTTCCATCTTCAATTTATAGGGATCGCCGATCTCGTCCGGCGTGACGATCCACGGCCCCATCACGTTGCCGCCGTCGAAACTCTTGCCTTTCGCCGGTCCGAGCCGCCCTTCCATTTCGATGCGTTGGGCATCGCGCGCGGAAAAGTCGTTGAAGATGGTGTAGCCGAAGATGTGTTCCTTGGCCTTGGCCGCCGAAATGTTGGCGCCCTTGTTCCTGGTGACGATGCCGAACTCGAGCTCGTAGTCCATCACCTGACTGTAGCGTGGCCATTTCACGGTCGTGTTGGTGCCGCGAACGCTGAAACGGTTGGTGATGTAGTAGATCGGCTGCTTGCGATAGACCTCCGGCAGCTCGCCCAGCGGCTCGGCCTCGATCCGCGCCAGTTCGGCCATGTCGCCTTTGGCGCGCGCGGCGAGCTTGAGCTGCCCGCGCGGCGCCTGCAGGATGTGCAGCGGGAACGACATGCCGTCGCGCATCTGCCGCGGCTCCGGAACGGGCGCGAGGATTTCCGCCGTCGCCACCGGTATCGACAAGCTCTCGTCCTTGCCATGCTTATCGAACGCCGCTGCTGCCGCTTCGAGCGCGGCGTCTCCGGTATCGATCAATGCTAGCATCGAGGCAAACGCCGGGTTGGCGCTTCCGCTTCGGCCGGCGGCGGCTGCGAGGTCGAAAAGGCGCGTATCGCCTCCATGCACGATTCCGATCTTTTCCTGGCCGCCGGATTTGAATGTCGCGAGTTTCACTGGACGCACCCTTGTTTTCTGTCGAAATATATGATCAAAAAAAATATCGATAAACAAGACAGAAAAATGTGTCATGGGGAGAATGCCGTGAAGAAGGTCCTTGCCGCCCTTGCGGTCAGCGTGGCGCTGACCGGCACCGCCTCTGCGCAAGCCAGGATCCAGGTTGGCTGCACGGCGACCTCGGACTGCGCCTCGGCCATGATCGCGATCGACGAAGGTATCTTCAAAAAGCACGGGCTCGAGGTCGAGATGACGCCGATCGGCATCAACTCGAACATCCCGGCGGCGATCCTGTCGAATTCGATTCAGATCGGCGGGCCGACCTCGACGGTGTTCCTGCAGGCTGTCGACGGCGGGCTCGATCTCGTCGCCATCGCGGGAGCCACCGTCATGAGCCCGGTATCGAACGGCAACATCACCGCCTTCGTGCGCAACGGCATCACCATCAAGGAGCCGAAGGATTTCGTCGGCAAGAAAGTCGGCGCGCCGGGCCTCAACGCCTTCCTGCACGTGCTGTTCGTGAAATGGCTGGTGGAGAAAGGCGTCGATCCCAAGGGCGTGAATTTCGTCGAGGTCACCTTCCCGACCATGGCCGATATCATCAAGTCGGGCGGCGTCGATGCCGTGCTGACAGCCGAGCCGTTTGTGACCCGCATGACCAATGCCGGCCTCGGCTCGGTCGGCGCACGCTATGCGGTCGAACTGGCGCGCACCGATCCGATCATCTTCTACGCGGCGTCGCGCGAATGGGCAGAGAAGAACGCCGCGGCGATCAAGAAATTCCGCGAAGCGCTCACTGAGTCCGCCGTCATCGTCAACAATGATCGCGAAAAGGCGTCGAATTCGATTGCAAAATTCACCAAGCAGCCGATCGAGCTGGTCAAGGCAACGCCGCCGAACCGCTCCGAACCGACGCTCAAGCCTGAACAGCTCGCCTGGTGGATCGAGGTGATGTCGACGCAGAAAATGCTGCAATCCAAGCTCGACACCTCGAAGCTGGTGCTGAAGTAAGGGACTGCCGATGCCGGCTTCCGACCGCCAAACGACCCGACCGGTGACCGAAGCCGCCACCTTGAGCGAGCGCGCGGCGCTGCTGGTCGAGCAGGACATCCTCGCCGGTCACCTGGCGCCGGGGTCGCGGCTCGGCATCGTCGATCTCGTGCAGCGCTACGAGATCGGCGCGACGCCGCTCCGCGAGGGCCTGTCGCGTCTGATGTCGCGGGGGCTGATCGTCGGCATCGGGCAGCGCGGCTTTCGCGTTGCCGACATCAGCCGGGAGGATTTGCTTGATATCACCACCATGCGCACGGCGGTCGAGGTCGAAGCCATCAGGCTCGCGATCGTCAACGGCGATGATGCCTGGGAGGCCGGCATCGTCAGCGCGCTGCACCAGATGCGCCGCCATATCGAGCGCACCGGCGATGAATTCCGCGAAGGCGCCGAGGATTTCGACCGACTGCACAAGGGCTTTCACACCGCGCTATTGGCGGCCTGCGGCTCCAAACGCCTGCTGGCGGCCCATTCCGATCTCTACGATCAGGCCTATCGCTATCGGCGCGTGATGATGCGCTCCGTCGACAGTGGCAAGAAGTTCGTCCGCGCCCATCAATTGCTGGCTGATCGGATCATCGCGCGCGATATTCCCGGCTCTCAGGCCATGCTGACGGCACATCTGCGTTCGACCATGGACTTTGTCTATCCCTCAGGCAGCGAGAGCTGAACCATGGCAAGCGCCGCAAAACGCCTCGACGCCGCCCCCGGCACGCCTGCGCCGCAAATCAGCTTTGACGCGGTCACGCTGCAGCTCGGCGGCAAGACCATCATCGAAAATCTGCACCTTGGGGTCCGCCCTGGCGAATTCCTCTGCATCGTCGGCGCTTCCGGCTGCGGCAAGACCACGGCGCTGCGTCTCGCCGCCGGTCTCTACCAGCCGACCAGCGGAAGAGTGAATTTCGACGGCCAGCCGATGCGCGAGCCGCGCCGCGAGATCGCGATCGTGTTCCAGGATTACGGCAAGGCGTTGCTGCCATGGCGCACCGCAGCCGGCAATGTCTCGCTGGCGCTGGAAGCAGCCGGCATGCCATCGGCCGAGCGCCCGGCCCGCATCGAGGAGTTGCTGCGCACCGTCGGCCTGCCCGGCCACGCCGGAAAATATCCGTCGGAAATGTCCGGCGGCATGCAGCAGCGCCTGCAGATCGCCCGCTGTCTCGCGCAGGAGCCGAAGACGCTGCTGATGGACGAGCCGTTCGGCGCGCTGGACGCGATGACGCGGCAGGGTTTGCAGGACGAGGTGCTGTCGCTGGTGGCGGCCAGCGGCGCCACCGTGATCTTCGTGACCCACGACCTCGATGAAGCGATCTATCTCGGCGACCGCGTCATCGGCCTGCTGCCGCATCCGGGACGAATCGGCATCGAACTGGCGGTCAACCTGCCGCGGCCGCGCGACCAGCTATCGACCCGCGAGCATCCGGAATTTTTGCGGCTGCGCCGACAATTATTCGACTTCATCAAGGCGACCGAGCAGTGACGGCGAATTCCGCCAAGGCGCTGGCGCTGCCGCTCGCCGTGCTGGCAGCGTTCGAGCTCTGGGCCCGTACCACACATCTGCAGAGTGATAGTCTTGCGCCGCCGAGCGACATCCTGATGGCGCTATTCGGCGCCTTCGCCGATCTCTCCATCCTGGCGGCGACGCGCGACACGCTGTTTTCGGCTTTCGCCGGGCTTGCGATCGGTACCATCATCGGCCTGGCCTTCGGCATTGCATTCGGGATTTCGGACACCTTGAACCGCCTGATGGAAGTGACCGTCGAGGCGATCCGCCCGATCCCCTCGATTGCGCTGTTGCCGATTGCGCTGATCGCGCTCGGCTTCGGCTACCGCATGGAAATCGTGATCGTCGCGTTTGCCTGCGTCTGGCCGGTCCTGATCCTTTCGCGCGCGGCGGTACGCAGCATCGAGCCGCGGCTGATGGAAGTGGCGCGGGCGCTGCGGCTGCCGCCGGCGCAACGGGTCTGGAAGATCATCATCCCGGCCGCGCTACCACGGATCTTCGTCGCTTTCCGCCTATCGGCCGGCATCGCGCTGATCGTCGCCGTCACGGTCGAAATCGCCATCAATCCACTCGGCCTCGGCGCCGGTATCATGCTGGCGCAGCAGGCGCTGCGCCCGGACCTGATGCTGGCCTATCTGGTCTGGATCGGCGCCATCGGATACGCGCTGAATGTCCTCCTGGTCGTCGCGCAGAACCGCCTGTTCGGCCGCGCCGCAGTCAGCGGGGACAGCAGATGAATCGCGGCGCAATCCTCTGGCGGGTGGCAAGCTTTGCGGTTGCGGCCGGCTTCATCGGGCTATGGCAACTGATCGCCAATCTGAAACTGGTCTCGCCGGTATTCCTGCCGGGGCCTGACAGGGCCTGGGCGTCGCTGGTGCGGGGATTTTCCTCCGGCGATCTCTGGAGCAAGCTCGCCGGCACGCTCGAACACATGGCCTATGGCTGGCTTCTCGCCTCTATCGCCGGCATCGCGATCGGCGCGATCATCGGCTCGTCTCGGACGATGCGGACCTATGTCGCGCCCTCGCTGGAATTCTTGCGGCCGCTGCCGGTCTCCGCGATCATTCCGGTTGCGATCGCCATGCTCGGGCTGACGCAGGCGATGGCGCTGTTCGTGATCTCCTTCGGCGCGATCTGGCCGATCATGCTCGCGACCATCCACGGTTTTGCGGCGGTCGAGCCCCGGCTCTACGAGGTCGCGCGGTCGCTGCAGATGTCGCGGCTTGCGGTGATCTTCAAGATCGCCCTGCCCTCGGCCAGCCCCGACATCCTCGCCGGCATGCGCCTCAGCCTGACGGTCGCGCTCATCCTCTCGGTGGTCTGCGAAATCCTGGCCGGCCTCGACGGCCTCGGCCACTGGGTGCTGCTATCGGCCCGCGCGTTCCGGTCAGCCGACCTGTTCGCCGGTGTCATCCTGCTGGGGGTAACGGGCTATGTAACGTCGGTGGCGATGTCGCTGGCGGAACACAGACTGCTGGCGTGGCAAGCGGCGCAGCGCTGACGTCGGGCCGCGCAGCTAGAGCATGATCCGGAAAAGTGTGCAGCGGTTTTCCGAAGAGATCATGCTCAAACAAAAAGATAACGCGGGATGGCGATTCGAAGAAAAGTCATCGCACTTTAGGTGTCCGCAACAGGGCGAGCCGAAACCTCGGGCTCCTTCGACGTGGTCATAAGGCGCCGGCAAGCCCGCCCAATCGAGCGCCAGAGCGCGCGAAGACTGAAGGTGACGAGCACCTCATGGTGCCGCATCCCCTTGCCGCCCTTGACCAACCCAAGATCGCGGATGATGCAATACGTCCCGCTGCTCATGCGGGCGAACTTCGCACCTCGAAAATGATTGCGCACACGCGACAACATGCACGCAGCTTGCACCGCGGATCGATTCCGTCAATCTTGACCGGCGGCGAATCAACCCGCCGAAATACGAAAGCCGTCAAAGCGTTGCGTTGTTGCCCCGCTCGCCGATGCGATAGAGTTGCGCAGTCCGAACCGGCAACCGATTGAGCACGGCGCGCCGCTCGTTCATGCGCGCACTCGGCGAATCCGGCTGCGCAAAGTATTCAAGGATCTGGATCCGGATTTCCTCCGCGAGCGGACCCTCGACTTGGCGCATCCGATTCCAGAGCCGGATGATTTCCCGTTGCTTCTCAACATCCATTGGTCACCTCCGAAGATGACCAATGAGAACATACCAAGAACGATATTACAAGCCGAAAATTGCAACCTGTTCTAGAAGCAGAGGCTAAGAATCTTCAGTCGGCAGGCCTCGGCCGGGCGGGATTTCGGCTTCGCAACGCTTGCCTGCTTTGATTCCTTTGGCGAAGTCTTCGGCGAACCCTTTGGCGTCTTGGGACGCTCATAGTCGCCCGCGATCACCATGGCCCAGTACATGCGGCCGGTCTTCGCGCTTTTCACGCTGGCAACACCGACGCGCGTCGCGCCGGGCAACAGCAGGTTTTTCCGGTGCCCCGATGAATTGATCCACTGGTCGAGGGTTTTGGGAAAGCTTTCGTAGCCGTAAGCAATATTCTCTGCGGCGCGGCCTGCGCCCGCCGGACTCATACGCGTATTGAACCGGCCAAGGACATCGTGATCGAGCTGGTCCTTGGCGGCCATCGCCTGGGCCTGATCGTGCGCGATCCGTGTGAGCGTCGCGTCCAGGGTTACGCGCTTCTCCCCGTGCTTCAGCCGAAAATCAGAAATCATCTGCGCGGGATTGGCCATGGCCGCCTGGCTGTCGGCTACCGCGGCAAAGCAAATCAGCAGCCCCAGCAGCAGCACCCGCCGCGCCACAATGACCGTCTTCCTACTAATCACAATTGTTCCCCGCCCATCGCGCCGGGAAAATTCGGCGCGAAAAGAAACAGCAAGTCATTGATTTTATTGGTCGGGGCAGCTGGATTCGAACCAACGACCTGCAGTACCCAAAACTGCCGCGCTACCAGGCTGCGCTATACCCCGATCCCCTGGAAATGCGTCGATACACGCTAAAACCGCTGCCAGCAAGGCGATGGAAGGCCGGGTCAGCGCTTGTTGAACAGCGGGTGCGCCACCCGGTCGCCGGGCTGAATTCCATATTTTTGGGCCGTGCCGGCAATCACTTCCAGCACGCCCCTGGCGAGCCCGCCCGACGAGATGATCTTGGTGGACATGGGCTCGGTATTTTCGGCGATCCGCAGGATGCGGCCGTCGGCGCGGATGAAGATCATGTCGAGCGGGATGTAGGTGTTCTTCATCCACATCGAGATCTGCTGCTCAGGCGAGAAATCGAACAGCATGCCTTTGCCGTCGGGCAGCTCCTTCCGGTACATCAGCCCTTGGGTTTTCTCCTCCTCCGTCGTCGCCATTTCGACCGAGAACACTTGCACCCCCGATTTGGTGACGATCTCGAGCGGCTGGATGCTGGCGGCCTTGGCGGCAGGATTGGCACAGAGGGTGACAAGCACGGCGAATGCCGCCAGCGACGCCATAAGGCGGCCCGCGAAGCGAACCCGCACAATCATCAAAGCGAAACTCATCAAAGCACTCACGCGGAAATCTGAGGGGGGATTGCCGGCGAACCCTACCCCAGGGATTGCGGCAAATGCCAGATGCCGCCGCGCAGGTGCACGGCGGGCGGCTCACGTTTCCGTCAGTGGTCCGGCGGGATTAGTGCGAGGACAGTGCCGACGGTCCGGTCTCGGGATGGATTTCGGCCGCCATCATGCCCTTGGATCCGGGCCCGAAGCGCACCAGCACGTACTGGCCCGGCCGCAGCTCGGTCATGCCGAACCGCCGCAGCGTTTCCATGTGGACAAAAATATCGGGAGTGCCCTCGCCGCAGGTCAGGAAGCCGAACCCGCGCAGCCGATTGAACCATTTGACCTGGGCCCGCTCCAGACCGCTGGTCGGCGTGACGCTGACATGGGTTCTGGGCGGCAGCATTTGCGCCGGATGGATCGCAGTCGATTCGTCCATCGAGACGATTCGGAACGCCTGATAGCCCTTGGCGCGCTGCACGCATTCGACCACCAGCCGCGCGCCTTCATAGGCGGTCTGATAGCCATCGCGCCGGAGCACCGTGACGTGCAGCAGCACATCGGGCCAGCCATTGTCCGGAACAATGAAACCGTAGCCCTTCGAAGCGTCGAACCATTTGATGACGCCCGATATTTCGACAAGGTTGGCTGCGGCATCGCCGAGCCCTGAAAGCGCATCCACTGCCGGATCGCGCTGCGCGCCGGCTGAGTATTCACCTGGTCCAAGTCTGTTTTGCCCTGTCCCGCCTGGCGGCGGCCCCCCGAGCTTCTTGGACCCAAATTCGTCCGACCCCATGACCCCGGACCTCACACTTCTCAAAAAAGCGGCCCGCTGTCGCCGAAGCGGACCGGAACACGCGCCCTACCATGACCATCATGCTAACGCAGCGCGAATCTCTCGAATCAAAGATAACACTACCGATTGCGGCGCATAGCTAAAAAAAACAAAATTGCGGAGACTATGAACAGCTTGCACAACTGCGAATCAGTTGGCGATCAATTGCCTACAAACGGTCCGAGCGTTTCTCCGATGTCGTGACGGATCACGAGATCAGCGACATCATCCTGTTCCGTGGGCTCATTGTTGATGATCACGAGCCTGGCGCCGCAGTTCCTGGCCATCAGCGGAAAACCTGCAGCCGGCCAAACAACTAGCGAGGATCCGATCGCCAGGAACAGATCGCATTGCTGGGCCAGTTCGGTGGCGCGGCGCATCGCGTCTTCCGGCATTGCCTGTCCGAACGAGATCGTCGCGGTCTTTACCGGCTCGTCACAGACGGTGCAGTCGGGCGCACTGCCACTTTCTTCGAAACGCGCCTTTACCCAAGGAAGATCATAGGCATGTCCGCAGCCGATGCAGCGGGCATAGGTGGTATTGCCATGCAATTCGATCACGTCGTCGGCCTTGAAGCCGGACGCCTGATGCAAATTATCAATATTCTGGGTGATGATCGCAGGCGTCTTGCCGGCCTTGTAGAGCGAGGCCAGTGCCCGATGTCCGCGGCCGGGCTTGGCCGCAGCAAAAGTCTCTTCCATCGCAAAGCGCCGCCGCCAGGCCTCGGCCCGCGCGTCGGCACTGGCCACGAATTCGTCGAATGCGATCGGGCGGTTGCGGGTCCACAGGCCGCCGGGGGAACGGAAATCCGGAATGCCGCATTCGGTCGAAATGCCGGCGCCGGTAAAGGGGACGATGCAAGTAGCTTCAGCAATCATGTTGCCGAGTTGCTCGACGCCGCTGCGCAAATCCTTGGCGATCACCGCTGATAGTTCCGAAATGATTGGGCCACGCGACTATAGCACGGACGTCCGGATTGCCAGATCGATACGCCCTGCCCGGCGCCACAGCACGCGCATCGCAACGGCGACGCTATCAAACCGCCTTATATCGCGCCCCTTGTCTTGCCGCCTCATCAGGCGGCCTCTGCAATCGATTCCTTCAGCTCCTTGGCTTCTTCGGACTTCTTCGCCTTGGGCGCGGGTGCGCTTTCCGCTTTCTTCACCGGTGGCTTGCCGTATTGGGCGAGCTTCTCCAGTTCCGCTTCGAGTTCGGCGCGCGTGTAGCGACTTTCTCGAACAGCTTGTCGGTGGCGTGTTCGCGCAGGCCTTGCGAGCTCTTCGATATTAAGTGAATCCAGATCGATCTTTGCCATTGGAACCTCCCGTTTTGTGTTTCGCTACCGGGAACCCGCGTGAGCAATAAGAATTCAGCACACTTTATCCACCGTTTCGCCGCGCAACGACGCGCGATCACGATGCTCCAATGTCGCCTCCCAATTCACGCCTCATTTGCGCTCGCAGTTGATGGCGGGGCACGAATCAAAACAAGCAACGGATGGGCGATGACAGAGAAGGAAGAAAGACTCGCGCGGGACCGGGCCGAAATTGCAGCACGTGTCGCAAGTTTCAGGCAAACCCAGCAGAAGTTCGAACGCGAGCGTGAAGAGTATTACGAGACGACGCTGGCGAACGCGCTGAACGGATCCGGTCGACCCTCCTTCTGGCGCTAGCCCGGAACCGGCAGGCGCATTTGCGTATCCCTCGCGTTATTTCTAATGGAATATCACGCGGAACCCATGGAGAATTCATCGCGGGGCGGAACGAAGTCAGCGCGGCGACGTTTTCCTCACAAGTGCAGCAACCTTGCGAGAGGTGAAAGCACGAAAGACCCCGTCGGCATCCTCGGATGTAGGCGGGGTTTTTAATTGCCTATCAGACCGGATGCGCCGTCACGGGATCGCGAGCCATGCGATCGCGCGGGTCTGATCATCGAACTGCGCAGGAACAAACACGCCCCTCGCGGAGTTTATCGTGAGGGAGAAGTGCGTCATGCCCGTGTGGATGGAAATTCTGATCAATGTGATCGGTTACGCCGGCTTCATCGCCATCGCGACCTATCACAGATCGCCAGGCGAAAACTTGCCCGATCGTTGAGCGCCGGAGTCGCGGGCGTCAGTTCGCCTTATGCGGTTCTCCCGCGGTGCGGACCAGCCTGTCGGCCTTGACCAGCACCTGGCCGCTTTCAGCTTGCGGCCGCAATGAAAAGCTGATGACGACAAAGACGAGACACAGCAGCAGGCCGACCACCATGACGCGCCGGTGAGTCGGGTTGTCTGCGTTGTGAAACGAAGGGAACATGGCCTGTTTTCCTCAAGGCCATTCCCTATCGCAACGTCGGATACGCACAACGCTATCTGGATTTTAACCTAACCAAATAGGGTTATCTGCGTTTCTCAGTGAATTTGAGACGGCAGCCGCAGCGCTTTTTAACTTCCGCACGCGGTCGGTTTCCCGTTATTTCAATCGTCGGCAGCGAGTTCGAAACCTCGTCTCGGGGCGTCGCGCTTCCCAATGTCCGCAAACGGCTCCCTCATCCCCCCTTGCGGGATCTGCGCCAAACCACGATCCGCGCCGAGGGTGAATCGAAGCAATCCTGCATTCATCGAAAAAAGACTCCTTTTGTTCTCCTGGAACGAACAGGGGGCGCATTTTCCAGCACGATTGCCTTCTTAAGATACCGTTACCTCGCGGTGCCGGCCGTCGAACCTTTTCGGCGCCATCCGTACTCATCTAAAAAGGTGCTGCGATGACCCAAGCCGACCATTACCGAGAGCAGTCCACCAGGGCGCGGCGGCTTGCCGAAGCCGTGAAGGATCCGGAAGCCTCGAAGAAGTTGATCGAGATGGCCGAGGAATTCCGCCTCTACGCCGAGCGGCTGGAACAGAGGCATTGATTTTTTTGCACCCGGCGCGAAATCTTAACCGCGCATTTACCGAGTCCCCCTGAAGTGCTGCGCCGTTAACCGAACCTCTTTACAAGACGTAAATGCGCGCCTGACAGGTTTGGCCCAGGAGGGTCAATCCCATGGTCATTTATCCCATACCGGTTGAAGTGACGCAGGCCAGAATACAACTCGTCGTCGACCAGAACGCCAAGGCGCCGCCGAATACGATCAATCAGGATCTTCAGGCCGTCTATCATGCCAAGGCGGCCGCCGTCGAAGCGGCGCTTGCGGAAGTGCAGGCCGACGAACCGTCCCTGCTTGACGTCAAGGTCTGACCTGACGGGAATACTAACTTTGTGCGCAAGGGCCCGACTGCGTCCGGCCCTTCTCTCTCACGCTCGCCATGCGAGCTGCTGCGCATGCACGACGCTGAGCGCGAGCAGGCCGCCGATGCCCGCGAGCACGGCCAACCCTGCGAACCACACCCACTGAGGCTTTTCCTTGTAAGCGAGAAAGGCGGAGCAGATCGTACACACGATGGTCGGCATATTCGCGGTGAAGTGGATGCGCAAGGGCTAACGCGTCCGCGCGTGAGACCACTGTGCCCCGGGTCACATCGGCGACGCGGTCATCGCGCTATCGTCGCGCCATGATGCTGTTTCGCACCATCGTGATCTGGGCCGTACAAGTGCTGCTGTTTTGCGTCGGCATTGGTGTCGCGGGACTGTCCGCGCACCTGTTCGGCCCGATCATTGCCGAGACTTTCAGCATCCACGAACTGATCCCGACCGCGCTGATCTTCTTCGCAGTGGCGGCGACGCTGGGCTGGATCGGAAACAGGTTCTGGCCCGAAGATTGGATGTGCAATCCCCTGCTCTAGCCCCGCTGCGACGGATTACGGCGTGCAGCGGCCTTATCGCGGTATCGTCTCGGCGCGATAGATGTTCGTTCCCGAGGTTTCGACGATCCGGTCCTTGAGCGATTTTACGAACGCTTTCGAGCCTTCGACGGCAAAATGCGTGCGCAACGCCGCCTCGTCTTCCCATCGTTCGAAGAAGAACAGCCGCATCGGGTTCTGGCAGTCGACATGCACGTCATGCGAAATGCAGCCGGGCTCCTTGCGGGAGCGCTCGACATGCTCGATGCACGAGCGAAGCACGTCGTCGAACGTGTCCTCGCGCGCCAGAATGCTGCCGGTTACGATAATCATGCCGATCCCCCGTTCGCGCCAGCCAACCGCCCGCCCTCGAAAGGCGCCGGTCGTTACGCGTCGAGGCGGGCAGTTCTTTCGTTAATGCATCAGGCGCGGCACGACAACCGATACCGCCAGCAACACGCCGAGGCTGCTGACCACGGACAATTTCATCCGGGCCGTCCTGAAATCGGTGATCGGTAGCACGAGAAAGAAAGCCATCGCGAGTATGAGCAGGCCATAGAGCAAATACATCATTGAACCCTCCATTGGTGCGACAATGGAGGGCGGCGCTGGTTGCGTATGTGGAGGGGATCACGCAGGTCATGTGACGCTCTGGGGGCCGAAACAGATGCCAACAACCAAGCCGGACAAAACAAGCCCCAACAACGCTATTAGCGTCGCTTATGAAGTTCGTCGGCCCCCGGGCTTCAGAATAACAAATACTGCAATTTTACGCTTTTGGTTGTTTTGATGGCAACTTGAGCGTGCCACACCGTTTCTGATCGAAATTCGAGAGAGAATGGGAATGCTTGGAAAGTTTCTGCGCGACGAGAACGGCGCCACCGCAATCGAATATAGCCTCATCGCCGGGTTTATCGCATTGGCCATTATCGCGGCTGTCGGAATGACCGGACAAAGGCTCGTGGAGCTGTTCGAGAGTCTTATTCCGGCGCTGACGCGGTAGGTTACGATCAAAACATTATTGCAAAGGCAAGGCTAGCGAGGCCGACCAGAACCCAGAGCGCAATCCCGGCAAGCATTGATTCAAATTCACCCGGGTCTTGTCGGCCAAATAGCCGGAGTACCCACAGTCCGGTGCCGACGATAACAATTTCGAGAAGCGCTTCGATCATCAGCTTTCACGTCGCCGCGGCGTGCCTCGCCGTTTCGCGCTTGTCCAGGTTTCGCGTAAACGGGACGGAGTGAGACCCGCAGCCCCTGCCCTACATTGCAATTTGCTGCTAATTGTTGCCCTCGGGAGCTGAAGAAACTCCAAATTTCGCAAAGACCAGAGGACAACAAACATGCGCTATCTCCACACCATGCTGCGCGTTCGCGATCTCGATACCGCGATGAAGTTTTACCGGGATGCGCTGGGGCTGAAGGAAGTACGCCGGGTCGACAACGACAAGGGGCGGTTCACGCTGGTGTTCCTGTGCGCGCCTGAGGACGAGGGCCTGTTCAAGGCGGCGCCGCAGAACCGCGGCGCGCCGCTGGTCGAACTCACCTATAATTGGGACGAGGAGAAATATGGCGAGGACCGCTATTTCGGCCACCTCGCCTATGAGGTCGACGACATCTACGCCACCTGCGACCGCCTGATGAAGGCCGGCATCACCATCAACCGTCCGCCCCGCGACGGCAACATGGCGTTCGTGCGCTCGCCCGATCTGCATTCGATCGAGCTGTTGCAGAAAGGCGAGCCGAAGCCGCCAGCCGAGCCGTGGACCTCGATGCCGAACACCGGCCACTGGTAGGCCTTGTACCATTTCTTCGTCCACGTCCGTCATCCGAGCTACCGGCTCGTGACCCGAGCGGACACGCCGTTTCCTGACCAGACCAGTGAGCGCGAATGGCGGCTGACGCGCAGCCGCCATTCCGACGATGTCAACGCCGAAGTGCGCGAGGCGGTGGAGCGCGACGGCTACTCGCTGTTTCGGATCGGATTGTCGCTCGTGGGAATTCCGAAATCATAAAACGTTCCTCGCCTAGCGTTGTTTTATCCGCAGGAACTGGCCACGGCATGACGCGTTTTCTCCTCGAATATATTTTGAAGGAGGAAGTGATGGGACGAGGGATTTTGCTTTGGTTGCTGGGCGTGCCTATTCCGGTGATCATTCTGCTCTGGCTGTTCCTGGGCCACTGACCGAGCTGACGTTAGCCTTGCATAATGCGAGAAACGGGCTCTGTCGCGCTGCGGCAGAGCCCTGTTTTTTGTTGACGCTGGCCGTGCGCGAACGCGAGCTTTTTCGTCGATCTTCGGCTAAGAACTGAGCGCAGGCAGATCAGCGGGAGCGAGGCGCGTGGCCGACAACAAGAAACAACAACTCACCATCTGGGGCCGGGCCAACTCGGTCAACGTTCAAAAAGTGCTGTGGTGCCTCGCCGAGCTCGATCTGGCCTATGAACGAATCGACGCCGGCATGCAATTCGGCAGGAACAACGAGGCGCGCTATCTCGCGATGAATCCGAACGGCCGCGTGCCGACGCTGGTGGATGGCGACTACGTGCTGTGGGAATCCAATTCGGTGATGCGTTATCTCTGCATGGCCTATGGTGAGGGCTCGCCGATCTATCCCGCGCAGCCGAAGGCGCGCGCCGGCGTCGATCGCTGGCTCGACTGGACGCTGTCGACATTGCAGCCGGTCGACCGGCCGGTGTTCTGGGCGCTGGTGCGCACGCCGGTCGAAAAGCGCGACATGGTCGCGATCCAGAAGGATGCCGACGCCGAAGGCCTGGTGTGGCGGATCGTCGAGGCGCAGCTGGCGACGCGGCGCTTCATCGAAGGCGATCAGTTCACGATCGCCGATATCGCGCTCGGCGCTTATGCGCGGCGCTGGTTCGGCGTCGAAGGCGTCACCAAGCAGAGGCTGCCAAACCTCGAACGCTGGTTCGCGCAATTCGCTGCCCGCCCCGGTTTCGCCGAGTTCATCGCGCCACCGATGACGTAAGGGCTTGTTCAGCGCGAGCCGCTGGATACACCAGCGCCGACGCTTATCGCGCCGCCAATCTTCATGCAGGTGTTGGTGCCTTCGATTCTGACGAAGCCCGCGCCGTATTCCGCGCACGCATTAGCCGAACTCGGACGCTTCAGCGGAAGCGCCCTGCCCGATGTCGCGGCCTTGTCGGGCTTTTGCGGGCGGGGTTGCTCGGCGAACGCGGGAACCGAAGGCAGCAGCACCGCGATCATGACCAGGAGAGATTTTCGCATCCCGCCTTTTATCGCTGCTTGCGGATCGATGCCAGATTAGCGGACGAACTTCACGCCGACCGATTTGCCGCGGCGCCAGACCACTTCGCAGCGCCGTCCGGTCCTGGCATCGCGCGAAAACGCCAGCCGCAACTTGGCCGGCAGCGAGTTGGGATCGTCGATCGTGACCTTCGCCCCCGTCGTGGACAGATCCTGCACGACGCACTGGCGCGCGGCAAAACCGCCTTCGAGTGTGATCCACCCGGGCTGGCTCAACGATTTGCGCGTCTCGCGCTTCTTGCTCGATAGCAAAGCCATGTCGGAAGTTCCCCCCGATACAGCCTTACGCCAGGCGGCTTTAAAATTCGTTGCGTGTCGTCTGTCGCCGTCGCGCCGATCGAGATCAAAAACAGCCGCAAAACGGCTTTTCGAGCGGCTTGCCCACCCGGCCAAACGCCACTATACGTTCGCCCGTCGCCGCCTCCACGAACCTTGGACGGCCGGTGGCCAACACGGCCCATCAAGCGCCTAACGCCTTGATTTTCCGGTTGTTTTGCTCCCTTCGTCTATCGGTTAGGACGCCACCCTTTCACGGTGGAGAGAGCGGTTCGATTCCGCTAGGGAGCGCCAACAATTTCAATGGGTTAGCTCCTCTGCCGGCTGCGCTGTCCAACAAATGGACAATAAACGCGCACGAGCGAGGGGCGACAAATGGAAACAGCTTGTATCGCGATCGCCGTCTGCATCGCGCTCTACTTCGCAGTTCGGTTGACGCTGCGATACTACTTTCCGCCGGATACCTGATCCCGCCTGCCGGCGGTAATCTGCAAGGCGATGGCAAAGCGCGAACAGAAGATCACGCTGGGGGAAATGCGCTCAGGCGGCGGCCCTCGCCAGCTGTTGGTCTACTGCCCCCATAGCGCCCATAACATCATCGTGGATGCCGATCAGTGGGGCGATGAAGTCCGCCTGTCCGACCTGGAGCCTAAGTTTACCTGTAAAGTCTGCGGCCACCGCGGCGCCGACATCAGGCCGGATGTTCGAACACGCCCGCATGGGCACAGGATCCTGAGATGACCGTCTTTGTCTACGTCGACACCAGTAAGCAGGTTGGCGATGCCGATCACCTCAAGGTCTTCGCGAACGCTGACGCCGCGGAAAAGTGGTTTGAGCAAAACGATCCCAAAGGCGACGCCTTTGAGTACGAGGTTCTGGAATGAAAGAGGCCGCCAACTGAGGCGGCCTCTTCACAATCGAAGTTACGGTCCATTACTTTTTGCAATTCGCAGCAGAACAATATTTGGCGTCCTTGGCACGTGGTGTTCCGGCCCTAGAACAGGTCCCCGCTGGACACTGCACTCCCTTGTCGGTGCATACTCCTCCCGAACAGTTGCCCTTGCCGTCCATCCGACCTGCTGAAGCTGTAGTCGTTGGAACCACAGAACTTAATAATACCAGCGATAATGCCACGATAAAAATTTTCATTCCTTCCTCCCAAAAAAGCTCATTGCGAGCATGGGCCATAATGGCAGCAATCGCGCATTTGTTAACAGTCGATTTAGGACACTAGCAAAATCAGATTGGGACACCGGGGCAATACGGACAGCACCGAGATCCTAATGAGAACAAATCCAGAGACGAGAGGGAATGGCCCGCCGGCGTGAACCGGCGACCATAGGAACTATCGCTCGGCGATCCAATTGAGTCCGCGCTCAGTTAGGCGCGTACCATGAACAATACGGATCAAGAAACGGTATTGCGGGCTATGGAGGATGCCAGGCGTATCCTCGGAGAATACATCGAGCCGGGCCCACGAGACGCCACGCGTACAGTGCACCGGCTCATCGCCGTCCTCGATAGAGATGATGTCATCCTTGCTCTCGATCGAATGAAACGGCGCCGAACCCTTCGAGTTGTGGAATAGAGGCCCGCCGCGATGAGCAAGGCGGCCCTAGCGCGTGCGCCAGAGCCGCCAACCTTGATGCCAAGGTCTGCTACCGGCGGGAGCCTTAAGGCGACGCAAACCGGAAGCACCGAATCGACTCCCTCAAACCAATATCGTTCCTAATAGCGGGCCCGACGCACGACGTTGCCGGATGACATGCTCCGGCCTTACCACTGCCCTCCGCGGCGAATTTGAAAGCCGACGGCGCTATGTCCGTTGGCGGACAGATGATGCGTTCGAATTGCGCTAACGTGCCGATATTGCCGGTTGGAATGAAGCAGTTTGAAACCAGGAAGTATTGAGTTCAGCGGGCGCACGATCGCCTGCCTCATCCGTTGCCAGTCTGAGACTGGAGCGGCGCTGGAGGTCGTCGGCCTTTTAGGCATTCCGACCCAGTTTACTCTACTGATCATTGCTGATCGTTTGAGATGCGATTGCAAGGTGATATGGCGAACCGAACGCTTGATCGGAGTCAAGTTCACCAAGCTTGATGCGTCGAACGGATTACCCCGCCAAAGTTCGGGGTATGACAAAGTAGGCTGTCCCCGCTCTAATCTTCCCCGATAGTCTAGATCTGCGTTCGGACAGGGCGCGCAAGAGGACGGCTCCGGCACGCGGCCCCAGCCCCGCGCCGGGGCTGTTCGTTGCAAGGCCCGCCAACGTGAACCGGCGGGCTTTGATTTTGTTGACAATCAAACGCCCAGGCACGAAGCTTTGCTTTCATAAGAACTTTGAACGTTAGCGCTATCCCTTTTTATTCTCTCGAATAGTTTCTTTCTTTTATTCATTCGGAGGCACCGTGACCGACGAGAATTTCGCCCGTCTGCGCGCCCATGACAACAACATCAGCCGATATCGACGACTGCTCAAAACCAATCTCTCAGACCTTGAGCGCCAATTTCTGGAACGGCGCCTGAGGGAGGAAAGGTCGGCTGTCGAGAGCTTGGCTCATCCTGCTCCCACCCCACCGACTGGTACAGCCGGCCAGTTTGACGCGGGTGCGTTTTGATCTTTTGCTCGTGACACGCGCTCAAAAGATCACCATCGGCGACCGGCTAAAGCGTCGATATGGGCTTCCGGAGACCAGCCCCCAAAGCCCCCCTCCGGAAGAGGGCGGCCCCAGCTGCTGGAAAGAAACTGGGGCCGTTTCTCATTCAAGCCACGTACTGACACGGAAGCAAGCCCGCGCCGCGTAGAGCCGGATCAGGCGCATTCGTTGTCCCCGATCCTCGTCATCGACTGCGACGCTGCTACTTCTTTTCGACAGTCCAGCGATATCCTGAACCAGGCCCCACAAACACGCCGCTCTTCATGCACTGAGCGGCAGCGGCGTCACATTGTGCAGGGGTCACCGATGTTCCGGCTTTAGATGCACCAATTCTCTCCTTACAAAACTGAGCGCCCCCGGAACATGAAGTTGGTTGGTTCTGAGCCCAAGCGGCCGAAGAGGTGGAGAGGATCACAGCAGCGATCAGAATCCTGTGCATGTCGATAACTCCTTCAAATTGGGCAATCGGTTAAAAAATACGCCTAGGCTCCGAAGGTCATATCATTGGGTCTTTAGGGTGCACGGCGCAAGCAGAACCCGCCGGCGTGAACCGGCGGGCCAAGATTTCCTAGATCACCTACGCAACGCCAAGGGCCAGGGCAGTAGCTACGTTTTCAATTAGAAAGTAATGCCACGTCCGCCGTTTGCCGTCGTCCGATACCAGTTCGGCAGGCCAAGCGCATACGTCGGTGTCGTGCATCAAGGCGTGCTGGAGCAGCGCGAGTAGCCCCGCCTGCGTTGTGGGCCGCACGGTAACCAAGGTTACGGCTGCGTCCATCTCGGCGTCCCAAGCTCGTATTATCTCCCGCTCGCATTCAATCCAGCGCGGGTCGTCGGTTTCGACTATCTTTTCCTCCCAAATGGTCACGAACGACCGCCTTTTCTCTTTGGGCAATTCCTTTTCGAGGATGGTGTGGGTGTCCAAAACAGCCACCACAGCGGACATCGCAGCCTTGTGGGTTTCGATCGCCGCCAGGATCGGGTCAGGGACTCGCTGAGAGTCTTCAGCCGATACGGGCAGTGGGAAGTGCCATCCCGAGAACGGCGCCACCGGCGGCCACGCCAGCGGCTTGAGTAAGGAAGCGACGCCGCGACGGGGCATCGGATTGGGTTTGAGGTATGGGCGCGTTTGTGGGTGGCGTGCTATGCACGCTGTCAGCCCGGGTCATTGGATCACAGTCCTTCGTGGCTCGGGTTAGAGCCGTGCAAGTGTTCCAGCACTTGTTCGGCTCGCTATTTTATGGCACCATCAAATCATGAAGTCAACAATTAATAGCGCTAAAAAATCCCGCGGTCGTCCGCCCGTTGAGTCTGAGGCGGTGAATGTCCGTTTGACCCTGCCCGCCCTCAAGGGAATAGATGATTGGCGCCGTCAGCAGGAAGATCTGCCTGGCCGGCCAGAGGCCATCCGCCGGCTTGTAGAGCTGGGGCTGAAGGCGAAGGGAAAGTGAAGTCCAACAGCACAACGAGGGCGATATGATTTCTGCTTTGATAGGGGTTTTAATTATCGTCGTCGTCGGCGCAATCTGCTTTTGGGCGATCGACAAGTTCGCCACCGACAGCCGACTAGCAAATCTGCTCAAGTTGCTCGTGGTGCTCGTTTGCCTCGGTGCTATTTTGCAACGAGTGCTGCCGCTGACATATTAGCCAATGCCCCGGCTTGTGGAGCTGGGACTAAAAGCAAGGACACCTGCGCGGTGAATTGGGGACGCGGCCTATTCCGGTTGTGGGTGATATTCAGCGCCTTTTGGATCGCAATTTGTGCGGCCATCGTCGTCATCGACGGGCGACTGCTTGGAGACCTTTACCTCTCATCTTCCCAGCAGAGTCTCGATCTATTGAAATCGTCAATGAGCCTTGCATCTATCGGAACAATAGCTCCGAAAAGCGTGGGCAGGTTGAGGGGGAGAGTGTCGGGTGTCACAGATGGAAAAGACGACAGATTTACGCCCGGACAAGAACTGCAGTTTCATGTTCGGATCCGCTTCTCGGACGAAAACGATACCATAAGAACTTTTCCTGTCACTCGGCGCATTTTGTCGCCGCAAGCGGCAGAGCCGTGCCCGCCGTCATTTACCCTCGCCGCTCGGCCTGAGGGTTGTTGAGCGAGCGCGACCTGATTGGCTTCGCTCGGTTGGCCGCTCAATCGCGATCCCCTGCCCTCCGGTGCTGGCACTATGCGGCCGTGCCGCTCGATAGACTTCCGGACTGGGGCTGGTACGATGTCTGCGCACATTTGAAGTGTACGCAATGCGGCCCCGTTGGTTGGGTCGATCAGCGGCGAATTGGACTGAAGTAATAGATTATCAAAGGGGTATTTTTCGCCCTAGTTTATATTTGCTGGTCGAGCATTATCGCATGTCTGTTTCTGACGATCTGGCCGATCTCATTCCTATTGGCGAAGAAAACGCGATATCTGGCTTGTTGCTTTGGAAGCAACTGAAGATGTGGTCGCCCGCGAGCATTAAACACAATCTGAGGCTGATGGCTAAAGAGGGCCAGATCGAACGCAAGCGAGTTCTGCTGGGCGGGCATGAGACGACTTTGTATTTCAGGTCCCGAAGTTAATTCAGCCAAAGACAAGGTCCGGTGATGCTCGCGCGCATCGGCGTCATGCGAGCGCTGAACCGGCACCGCTTCGAGCGGATGTCCGCTCCAAGCAAGAAGCGCGCGAAAGCTTACAGGGTTATCTCGGCACGTCAGCCATCATGACGGCGAAGCCGAAGCCGCTTTCGTTCCCGTGCCGCCATTAGGTCAAGGACCGCGACGATAGCGGCCCATAGCCCCAAACCCACTACACCCATAATGAAGAATGTTGCTTCGTTCATCGGACAAGACCATCTGGCCCCGCTTATGAACGTCGCACAGTTCTTCACGTTCCAGATTATCGATAGGTTGATCTAGAATCCTGGCGTCTTTGAGCGCCGAGGTTCCCTTGCTGAGGAACCTCGCGTGTTGCTCAAATCTTCGTCTTGTCTCACTGCACCCATGACGCTTCACTTCTCCTGCAGGCCATTGCGAGCGACATCGGCCTTGGTCACAGGCTACCCTCGCTCCATACCCTGTGTGCCCCCGTCGTGCTCCATGTTGCGGCGGGGGTTTTTCATGCAAGGCCCGGCGGTTGATAGTTGAGACGACGATCATCCACCCCTCGCCAGTTTCATCCAGCCCTCAAGTCGCCATGTCCCGCGCATGGTTGGTCTCGCCAACCCGGCCACGGCGCAGGATTTGAGCACGGCGCATAATGCTGGGATTGTCGGAGAGCACTTCCTCCAACCCGATATCGATCCGCCGGCCGTATTCGGACACACCGTCACCCCGCCGGACTTCACCGATCGTATTGCGGATGATGCCTGACGCTCTGCTAAGCCGACGCTCGCCAAGGGCTTCCAGTTCGCCGAAGGTGCGATCGTGCTGCTTTGCCAAGCCCGCCACTCTGGCGCCGGTTGCCCGGGCTTTCTCGATCGCGGTGGCAAATTCCTTCGTTGCCGCTTCGAGCTCGTCAGATTGCTGGCGATGTTCGGCAATCAACGCATTCTTGGCGTTCGCATCTTCAAGCTTGCGCGCGTCGGCCTGCTTCTGGCTAAAGCCAGCCCTCGCCGCCTCCAGCGTCATCAGGTCCTGATCCAGCTGGGCAATCGCTGTGTGGATCTTGCCCGGGTCGCGGCCGGCTACGATCGCTTCCAGCTCGGTTGCCGTGTGGACGCTCGCTCGGCGATCGGTACGCGATATTGCACAGGGCCGCTGGGCGGCCGATACCGTACATCATCCCGATCGTACTCAGACCGGGAAGATTGCGCATTTATTTTGAGCGCTCCTTAATTTATTTATAGGTTCATGAACTAAAAATTAAATGGAGGGCAATGGATTGTCGGCAGTCGCCAATACAGCCGTAATGGGCCTTTACAGGCAGATGTGAAGGGTCGCAGCGCAACCTATAATGGCTGGAATTATTTTATTCAGAGGTATTTCAGTAAGCCCACTTCCCTTTACGGGTTTTTAATAAATGATATAAGTCGGGAAAATCTGGCAATTCGCGCCGGCAAATAAAAGCAATTTTGAATTCCAGTTATTGGCAGGAGTTGCGCATGGTCAAATCAAATACCCTGGGTGCAATTTGCATCCTCGCTCTGACCGCCGGTGTTTCGCTGCCGGCCCACGCAGATATCGTCATGGTGCCGGCGAGTTCGATCCAGGGCGACAATGTTCTTTTCAACGATGGCACTCAGACCGGTACGACCGTTTTGGGACATACGCAGTCGGGCACGCTTGTCGAGTTTTCAGGCACCACGTACGACGGCGGCAACACGATCACCGCGAACGGTGGACAGGCCCGGATCGAAGGCACAGCGGAGGCGCGCCTCACCAGCCTGAACTGGCATCTCCAAGGCGGCGGCACGTTCAACGACCTGGAGTTCAATATCAATACCGTGCTGAACGGCCGGAACGGCGGCGGCGCAACGTCGGTCAGTTTCACTCTTTACGACGACAACCTGGACCCGTTCTCGTTTAACAATTATGCCCTCGCAAACGGCGAGAACTTCTTTGGCTTTCAGGGCATCAACGGACAGTCCATTTCCTCCATCTTCATGACGTTCAATGGAGGGAACGGCGTTCAGGATGTGAGGCAGATCAGACTTGAGGAAGTCACGGCCGCCGTGCCCGAACCGTCCACATGGGCGATGATGATTCTGGGCTTCGCCGGCGTTGGGTTCTTGGCCTATCGCCGCCGCGGGCAAGGCAAGGCGCTGCGTCTGGTCTGATGGGCGCGTTCCATAGAAAATCAAAGGGCCGCCACTTGTGGCGGCCTTTTTTCCGAAATGACGGCCCACGAATATTAAGTCGCAGCGGGCTGTGCCATCAGCGGTGTTGGGGGCGTCCGAAGTGCGGCCACACGGGCCTTGCAAAGCTCATCATATGCTGGAACACTCCATAATATTTTCACTCATACTCAGGATTGTACGATGAAGCATTTTGCTAAAGCGATCTTCGCAATCGCCGCTCTCGCAGTAGTCGAACAATCCCATGCTACTACGATCACGTTTGAAGAGGTCGGATTGGTTGCGATGGGCAACTCGCCAGGAGCAGCAGTACCGGTTGGCGCTCAGCTCTCTAATCAGTTCTTGGCAGCAAGCGGCGTGTTGTTCACCTCGGGTGCCGGTTACGCCGCTGTCGTCGATCATGGGTATCCATGGTTGACTCCCACTCCGCCCAACATCATCGGAGGCACAACAGCGAACGGAACTCTCGATTACTCCGCTGCAATTGGTGCTTCCTTCTTCACGGTAGCCAATACCTCCATCTTGGCTACTACGAATTTTGTCAGCGTGCTGGGCGAAACCTATGGCCTCGGCTCCGGCACCGTTACGTTGTCAGCTTATGACTATCTCGGAAATTTGCTCGGCTCGGTAAGCGACACCGACAACTATCCGCTCGGCACCGGGCCAACTTTGACCCTCAATTTTGCAGGCATACACTCGGTCACCTTCACTGGCACCTCGGGCACGGTCGGTTTCGACAATTTCCAGTTCGGCGAACTTACGGCGGTTGGTGCAGTGCCCGAGCCCGCCACTTGGGCATTGATGATCTTGGGTTTCGCAGGTGTCGGCTTCATGGTTTATCGACGCAAGGAGCAACAAGGCTCGCTGTGTCTAGCCTGAGGTTATCAGTAGCTTTGCGGAAAGCCGCCTCCGGGCGGCTTTTTTTTGACCAAAGTCTGGAACCGGCTCCGATTCGTTCCCAAGGGGAGGATGACTGAAGAGTGCTCCATGCTCGGCATGCGGCGAGATCATCTCTCTTAGCGCCGCCAGCATGGCTTCGGTCAAGTCTCACACCAGGCGCATCCGGTCGCTCAGCGCGCGGCCGAGTGGTGTCGCCGATCGGAAATGTGGAAGCCCTGCCCGGCCTTCGCGCATTGATCCCTTGGGCCACCAATCCCTCTCTGCACCAGACTTCTTTCGATGAGAATGCGCGAGTAAACTCGTCTCACAACGATCCGCATACCACTACTCTTTTTACGGAAAGAATGCGCGACTACACGCTCAAGGAGAAGGCGAAGATCACCGCTGGCGCCGTGGCGGCACTCGTCATCGTGGCGTGGCTTGCTGTCTTCGCATTGGCGCTGCTATCGACGGGATAGACAAGGCAACCGGCGATATCACAGGAACTTTGTTCTGCTACTGGAACGATCGCAGGAACTTTGTTCTACCCCGGAGAACTACCTCAGGAACTTTGTTCTTCTCCGGAGAACTACGGGGCGACAGGTACGCAACTCAAATGACAGACAATCTCTCACGCGTCGACGGCACGCGAGTCCTCGCCGACCTTCGCGCACTGCGTGCAATCGGCACGTATAAGTCCGGTGTTCACAAGCCGACGTTCTCGGAGCCGCATCTGCGTTCACTAGCGTGGCTGGTGCAGCGGCTGCCCGAGGCCGGCCTTGCGGGCGAGATCGACGGCATCGGCAATATCATCGGCACCAGCACGAAAGACGGACCGAAGCTGTTGGCGGGATCGCATCTGGAAAGCCAAAACCACGCGGGCTGGCTCGATGGACCGCTCGGCGTGATCTATGCGCTCGAAGCCGCCCGCGTCATCAATCCCGATCCAAATACAAACGGCGCGGTCGAAGTTGCGTCCTGGTGCGACGAGGAAGGGCATTTCGGACATTTCCTCGGCAGCCGGTCGTATGTCGGCGGCGTCACCGAAGCCGATATCGACGCGGCGCGCGACCGCAACGATGGCAGGAGCATGCGCGATGCGCTGCGCGACGCGGGTCTTGCCGGCCGCGCCCGCGCGCGGTGCGAACAAGGTCGGCATATCGGATATCTGGAAGCCCATATCGAACAGGGCGAGACCCTCGAAAGCAGCGGTCTCAACATCGGGATCGTCACGTCCATCGTTGGCATCTGGCAATATCGCATCACCTTCACCGGCGAACAGAACCACGCCGGCACCACGCGGATGGCAGTTCGCCGCGACGCCGGCCTCGCGCTCGCCAGGTTCTGCGTCGCGATCGACGACCGCTTCCCCGCGGCCTGCGGTCCGCGCACGGTGTGGACCACGGGCCGCATCACGCTCGATCCCGGCGCGCCGAGCATCATCCCGGGCGCGGCGGAAATGCTGTTCCAGATTCGCGACGACGATCCCGCCGTGATCGCGCGGCTGGAAGATCTCCTCCGCAGCATGGCTGCCGAGGTCAGCGCGCAGGGCCGCTGCAGCGTCGCGGTGGAGCGCATCCGCACCGGGGCGCCTGCGTTGATGGACGCCTCATTCCAGCAAGCCGTCGAACAAGCCAGCGCAGCCTTTGCTGGCGGCAAGTCGCTCCGCATGCCGAGCGGCGCCGGCCACGACGCCCAGATTCTTGCCACCGTGATGCCGGCGGGCATGCTGTTCGTGCCCTCGATCGGCGGCATCTCGCACCACTGGACCGAGAACACCACCGACGCCGACATCGTCACGGGGGCCGAGGTGTTTGTTGATGCCTGCCGGCGGCTGTTGGCGCGATGAGGCGGCACGAGAAACGACATGGCCACTGAGACCAAGCCGACCCGTTCGATCAGGGATATTCCACCAGGCGTATGGGTCCTGGGCTTTGTCTCGATGCTGATGGACATCTCGTCGGAGATGATCCACGCTTTGCTGCCGATCTACCTGGTCTCGGTGCTCGGCGCGTCGATGGTGACGGTCGGCGTCATCGAAGGCATCGCCGAGGCCACCGCCTCCATCACCAAAATATTCTCCGGCGCGCTCTCGGACTGGCTCGGCAAGCGCAAATGGCTGGCCGCCATCGGCTATGGCCTCGCGGCCTTCACCAAGCCGGTGTTTCCGCTCGCACCAACCGTCGGCTGGCTGGTGGCTGCGCGTTTCGTCGATCGGATCGGCAAGGGCATTCGCGGCGCGCCCCGTGATGCGCTGGTGGCGGATCTCTCGCCACCCGACCTGCGCGGTGCGAGTTTTGGGTTGCGCCAATCGCTCGACACGATCGGCGCCTTCACAGGCCCCCTGCTCGCCATTGCCCTGATGTGGTGGACGGCTGATAACTTCACGACGGTGTTCTGGGTTGCCGTGATCCCCGCCTTCCTGGCGTTCGCGCTGATCGTTTTCGCCGTGCGCGAGCCGGAACGACCGAAAGCGCTGCGCACCGTGCGCAATCCGATCAGCCTGGCCGAGATCAAAAACCTGGGAACGGCCTATTGGTGGGTGGTGGCAGTCGCGAGCGTGTTCACGCTGGCGCGATTCAGCGAAGCCTTCCTCGTTCTCCGCGCCCAGAATGTCGGGCTGCCGATCATGCTGGTGCCAGTCGTGCTGGTGGCCATGAATGTCGTCTATGCCCTCGCCGCCTATCCCGCCGGCGTCATGTCGGACCGCATGAGCCGGACGGCCGTGCTGGCGAGCGGCATTGTGTTGCTGATCGCTGCGGATGTCGTGCTGGCCCTGATGCCCTCGGTGGGCGGCGTTGCGCTGGGCGTCGTGCTCTGGGGCCTGCACATGGGGCTGACGCAAGGCTTACTGGCTGCGCTGGTTGCCGATACGGCGCCGGCCGAGTTGCGCGGCACGGCTTTCGGATTCTTCAACCTGCTCGGCGGCGTGGCGATGCTCGCTGCCAGCGTCATTGCCGGCGCGCTCTGGGATATCGCGGGGCCGCAGGGAACGTTCCTGGCCGGCGCCGGCTTCGCGCTGGCCGCGCTGGCGGGATTGCTGATGGTACGGGGCAAGATCGGCCAACGGATCCGCGTTTAAGCCGATGGCGGATTGATCCGCCATTGCGGCGCCCGCAAAGGCTGGAACTTCAAACCTTGCTTGGCGACAAGGAGTCGCGTTCGACTTTTCTTGCAAACGGCTGAGTTTACGGCCATTTACGCTCGCATGAGGTAAGTTCCGCAAGATGTTGCTGCTCCAGGCCCTCCCCACATCGATCGGCGTTGCCGCCATTGCACCGGCGTTGCTGGTGCTCTGGCTCGTCATTGCCGCCGACGAACGCCCTGGCCCGCCGGCGCGGGTATGGCTGGCGTTCGTACTCGGGGCCGCCAGCATTTCGCTGTTGGGAGTGGCGCGCGCCCCGTTTGCCGCGATCCTTGCCGTGCCGGGAAACCCCTGGATGACGCAGGGCCTGCGTTCCATCTTCGGCGTCGCCGCACCGGAAGAAATCGTCAAGGTCCTCGTGATCATTGCCGTATCGCTGCCGGTGCGTCGACGCACGTTTGCGGATCCGATGGACACCGTGGTCTACGGCGCGGCCGCCGGCCTCGGCTTCGCGGCTTACGAAAACCTCGCTTATCTGGTGCAGCACGCCGACATGTGGCGCTCGCTGGCGGCCTTGCGCAGCGTGCTGACGGTGCCGTTCCACGGCGCGCTCGGCATCATCGCGGGCGCCTATATCGCGATCGCGCGCGCGGGTACCGCGCTCGGCGCGCATCGGCATCATCGCGACTGGGCTCGGATCTCGAGTTGGTGCCTGGCGCTGTTCGCGCCGGTGGCGCTGCACGCCGCCTTCGACTTCCCGCTGCTGACGTTGCAGAAACATCCCGATCTCGGCCCCACCACGCGAATGCTGCTGGCGGCGACGAGCCTTTTGATCGGCTTCAGCTCGATCGGATTTGCCATCCGCCTGGTGCGGCGCGTCGGCCGCCATCATGCGCCGCGCACCGAACTTGCACGTGAGCGGCTGAGCCAGTTGCGGCGGATGTGGGCGCTCTTGCTGGTGGGCAGCGGTGCGGGCTTCGCGGGCGCGGCTTTCGTGCTGACCTCGCTCCATCACTGGTTCGTCAATCCGGATCGCAACGCCTCGCTGCTTCTCGTTCCGCTCGGCATGACCTCCATTCTGATAGGCCTGGCATTGTTGCTGGCGACATCTGCGGTTTATGTGTTCGGCCGCAACCGCATCAGGACGTCCTCGGAGGGATTCTCGTCGGCGCCCGAACCGGGCTGAGTGTCGTCTTCCCGTCGTTGATCTCGCTTAAACCTCACGAACAAAGTTCACCCGCAGTCGGCGTACGGGCTATATTGGAAACCCAATCGGCGCGGCAGGCATCGGGAGTTTTCCAATGACCCTTCCCCAGGATGGCGGCCCCCCAGACTTCGGCAAACTGCAGTCTGAAATGAACGCCGCGGTGAAGGCGCGCTGGAAGGCTTTTCTGTTCGAAGGCATCGTGCTCGCCCTGCTCGGCCTTGCTGCGATGATCATGCCGCCGCTGGCTAGCCTCGCCGTCACCATCTTCCTTGGCTGGATGTTTCTGATCAGCGGCATTGCCGGGCTGTTCGTCACGTATTGGGCGCGGCAGATGCCCGGCTTCTGGTGGTCATTGTTTTCGGCGGCGCTGGCCGTTCTGGCCGGCGGTATCCTGCTCGCAAGGCCTATGGAGGGCATTCTCACCCTCACTATCGTGGTCGGCGCGTATTTTCTCGCCGAGGGCGTCGTCACCATCATGTACGCCCTGGAGCACCGACGCGAATTGTCGGAGCGCTGGTCCTGGCTGCTGATCTCGGGCGTGATGGACCTCCTGATCGCGTTCATCATTGTCGCCGGGCTGCCGGATTCGGCGCGATGGGCGATCGGCCTCCTGGTCGGGATCAACCTTATGCTCGGCGGCGCCTCGATGGTCGGCATGGCGCTCGCCGCGCGCAAATCCTGACGCCGATTATGGGGTGACAAGCCCGAATGGCTGGGCTATAGAGCCTGCCATGATCATGATCGCCGCCAGCAACTTTTGGTATTTTAGCTACGACAGCTCGCTGGCGGTGGGAGGATCGCGCTCAATCTGATGAATTGAAGCATAAAGTCCGAACAGCCGCCAAACCTGGCGGCTTTTTTATTGGCCGGCAGGTTTCCTAACCAGGAGCCAGAGCCGTGTTGAGCACCACCGACGACCTTCGAATTCGCGAACTGAAAGAGCTGAGTACGCCGCAGGAGGTGATGGGCGAGATACCGCGCACCTTGACCGCGACGCGCGTCGTGATGGCGGCGCGCAACGCCATCCACGCCATCCTGAACAGCACCGACGACCGCCTGCTGGTCGTCGTCGGTCCCTGCTCGGTCCACGATCCCGCCGCGGCCGTCGATTACGCCGAGCGGCTCGCCGCGTTGCGCGAACAGCTCGCCGACCGCCTCGAGATCGTGATGCGGGTCTATTTCGAGAAACCGCGCACGACGGTCGGATGGAAGGGTCTGATCAACGATCCCAATCTCGACGGCTCCTTCGACATCAACAAGGGCCTGCGCCTCGCCCGCAACGTATTGTCCGCCGTGAACAATCTCGGCCTGCCGGCCGGCACCGAATTCCTCGACATGACGACGCCGCAATACATCGCCGACCTGATGGCGTGGGCGGCGATCGGCGCGCGCACGACCGAGAGCCAGATCCACCGCGAGCTCGCGTCCGGGCTGTCGTGCCCAGTCGGCTTCAAGAACGGCACCGACGGCAATGTCCGCATCGCGGCGGATGCCGTGAAGTCGGCCTCCCATCCGCATCATTTCATGGCGGTGACCAAGGGCGGACGCTCGGCGATCGCGGCGACCACCGGCAACGAGGACTGCCACATCATCCTGCGCGGCGGCCACAAGCCGAACTACGACCGCGAAAGCGTTGAAGCCGCCTGCCTCGAACTTGCCCGTGCCGGCGTCGCACCGCGGCTCATGATCGACACCAGCCACGCCAACAGTTCCAAGAAGCCGGAGAACCAACCGTTGGTGGTCGCTGACATCGCACGCCAGATCTCGAACGGCGAACAACGCATCACCGGCGTGATGATCGAGAGCAACCTCGTCGCCGGCCGCCAGGATGTGGTGCATGGCAAGCCCCTGACCTATGGGCAGAGCATTACCGATGGCTGCATCGACTGGGAAACAACGGTGTCCGCGCTGAACGTGCTGGCCGATGCGGTGACGACGCGCCGGAACGCACAGTCGCGCAAGTTCCGGGAAGAGCGTTCGGCTTAAGCCGCCCGGCTCAAGGACGGTGAAGCAGGGCACGCCGACGGCGCGCCCTGCTTCTGCCTGTTAAAGCACCAACCACGATCCGAACGTGCACGCATAATCGGCACCCGTCCCCCAAACGGCTGATTACGCCGGCAAGCCGCAGCACAGGCTTTGCAAGAATCGGCGGGGCTGTGGGATAGCTCACATGAAGAAATCACGCTTCGAAATATACGTTCCTGCAGCAGTCAGGCCCGTAACCGGTCCCTTGGCGGTGTGGGCAATTCGAACACTGTTTCATTATTTTTTTGGAGTATTGCGATGATCAATTCGGTCGTTCGATTGTTGTTGGCCTTGGTTCTACTTGCTCCGATTTCAGCACTTGCGGCCGATCAGGCCCACGTTCAATTGTGTTGGGCGATGGGCAAGTTCGATCATACGGTCTACTTCGCCGAAGTCGGGAATCGCGAGGACCGGCAGGCGAGCTTCGATACGCTGCTCGAGATATCAGCCATCGATCATCACGCTGTGAAATGCACCACGTCAGATTTTGAGACGCATCGCGTAGCGCGTGCGCAACTGATGATGGATTGGCGGGAGTCCGAATTTGAGATCGTGAACACAACGTTCCTGTCGGACCTCGACTACTAGAGCGTGGGCATTGGCGTCGACATTGCCTCAAGCTCCGCGGTCTTCGTTGGATGGATGCTCGGCGAGGCCAATGGCCCCATGCGGACATACACCTCGTTCGGCACCCCGTAGTCCCGCATCACCTGGGAGATCTTGTTGAGGCCGCAGGCCTCGCGTTGCACGACGAAGAGCCAGAGCGCATATCCCGCCTGTTCGACGAGACCATCGCGGATTTTTCGATCGGAGTTTGCCGTCCGCGGGCATGCGGCAAGTGCCGCCAGCGCGGCCTCAAGCCGCCGTCCAAGCCGTCCGAGCGCTGACGCCCTCTCCTGGGCGATCTCATGCTCGAGAGTTGCGTATCCAGAACGAAGTAAATCCAACGTCATACTGGCGCGCTCCGAAACATTGGCCTGCCAATTATCTCTTATCTTATTGGTCGGCAGGGCGCTGTTCAAGACAAGGTCAGAACACGTCGATCGTCGGGAAGCGAGGCTCCCCAGTGAGGCAATCCCAAAGGTAGATTGCAAGCCCGACGTCGCCGGTCCAGAGCGTATACCGTCCGCGGCCAACGACGGCATGAGCGCCGCGATACTGGACGATGGCCGTCATCGCGAATTGGCGTGCGCGGTCGAGCCAAACCGGGTCGTTCGTGCGGCGGTAGAGCTTGAGGAATGCGTAGCCATTCCCGGCGGTGCCGTGGCAAAGGCCCGCGCCCTTGGTAAGCGGTCCGGCGGCCCAGGCGAAGCGACCGCCATCGACAAGGAGTGCGTCGAATTCAGGGGTAGCAAAGGGCGCGTCCGCAAATGTCGTCACCATGCCGGGCGCACCGTGGCAATGCTGACAATAGAGAGGCGGCCTCGCGCGCTTGCTTCTCGCCGCCCAATTGGTCCCGTTTTCCGACTGCCACGCATTCGCTGCGAGTGTCTGCGGCACAAATTCGGCCACCCGTGCTTGCTGCGTCGGCGTCAACCAATCCCAACCATGCAGCAACGGGATGACGTTGCCGGCAAAACCGTGAACGGGCCCCAGCCAACGGTCATTCTCACCATAGAGATCTTGGGTCCAAAGTTGACCTTGCGGCGTGTCCTCAAGAGCGCCCAACAGCCGCGCCGCCTGCGTTTCGAACAGGCCGCGCCATCGCATTTCCCCGGTCATCTCGGCCATATGGATTGCCGCAAGCATAGAGCCGGGCATGCCCCACATGAGCTCTCGGATCGGCAGTCCCATATTTGCTTCTGCGCGCGTATGCACCAGATCCGCCAAGCTCGATGTAGGGGCGAGACGCATGGCGAGCAGCGCCGCACCCATGTCGCCTTTGAGCAACGAGCCATGCTTCCCGTAATCGGCAGGCGAATTGTTTTCGAAGGCCAAGAGCGTCCGCTCCAGCAGCCGAGGCAGAACAGGGCGAAAGTCTTCAGCAACACTGACAGCGTCGATCCGATGCAAATAGTCCAGCGCCCAAATGACACCGGCCGCGCCCGTGTAGAAACTGGGGTTACCGTCTCCCACGCCATCGTCGCTTGGATGACCCGGCCAGAACGTGTCGGAATCGAACTGCGCTATGGCATCGGCTGCAATTTCTTCGATCACAGCCCGGACGGCCAATTCACTCCAGGCGTCCTGTGCGAGCGGACGATGACGACCGAGGGCAATCATGCCTGAGGGCCTCCCGAGCGCGATCCACCTCGTTCAGACGAGGGAAGGATCGCACGAGCGTCGAAGGCGGCCCAAAGCCCCTCCCACTATCTTCCAATCGTCACGCCCGCGGTTGAGCGCATAGCGCCCTGAGGCGGGTGGCTTTTCATGTCATCGAGCACTTCTCTCGTCAACACGGCGGTCTGCTGACCCCCGACTGACGGCTCCCTCCGGACCGCGATGCCAGGAGCGAGCGGCATACGGACCGATCGCCGATATCGATCAGCCCGGCCATTTCGGTGTCTGAACAGCCTCGGCGTCTTGAGCGCCCGGCAACAAGCGTGTATCGGCGCTAGCGGAATTCAAATGCCGCGCCGGCCACATCGCCGTCGCCGAAGCAGGTGATCGATTGAGCTCAGAACCACAAACGAAGCCCGTGGCTGCATCCAGCTCGTTCGCAGCCATGAAGTCGCAGCCCTATCGCGCTCAGTTCATGGCCTACGTGCTGGCCATGATGGCCGACAACATCGAGCATGTGATCAGCTATTGGGTGGTGTTCCAGAAATTCCATTCACCCGCGCTGGCGGGCTTTGCGGTGCTGTCGCACTGGCTTCCCTTCCTGTTCTTCTCCGTCGCCGTGGGCGGGCTGGCCGACCGGTTCGACCCGCGCAGCATCATCCAGTGCGGGATGCTGCTCTTCATCGTCGCATCGAGCGGATGGGGCGTTTTCTTCATTACCGATACGCTTGAGATGTGGCACGCGATGCTGCTTCTGGTCATTCACGGCTGCGCCGGTGTGCTGTGGCAGACGCCGAACCAGTTGCTGCTCTACGACATCGTCGGCCCCGCCGATCTGCCAAGCGCGGTGCGGATGAACGCGACGGCGCGCTATCTGGGCATCCTGGTCGGTCCGGCCGTCGGCGGCGTCATCATGCTGACGCTGGGCCCATCCCACGGCATCATTTTCAACACGCTGTTCTATTTGCCGATGCTGCTGTGGCTGTTCTGGGCGCCGGTCCGCGACAAGAGCCTGGCGGTGCGCCGCCTCGCCGTTCGCGGCCTTGCCGATATCGTGCAGACCATCCGCGACATCGGCACGCACCGGGTGTTGACCTTGATGACGCTGCTCGCCGGTTTGACCTCCTTCATGATCGGCAACGCCTACCACGCCCAGATGCCGGGCTTCGCCGGAGAACTCGGGCATGGCGACCCTGGCGTCGCTTACAGCGTGCTGCTGGCCGCCGACGCCGCCGGCGCGCTGCTTGCGGGCATCGTTCTGGAAGCGTGGGGACGGCTCAAGGTGACGCCGCGGACCGCCATCGTGCTTGCTATTCTCTGGAGCCTGTCCCTGCTCGCGTTCGCCTCCGTCGGGATTTACGCGCTTGCGATCGCATTGCTGTTTGCCGCGGGGTTTTCGAGCTGTCGTTCAACACGATGGCGCAGGCCCTGGTCCAGATAAATGCGCCGACCGACATTCGCGGCCGCGTCGTCGGCCTGTTCAACATGGCCGGGCTCGGCATGCGTGCGTTCAGCGGGATTACCGTGGGCCTGCTCGGTGCTGCGATCGGCATACACTGGTCGCTCGGGCTGTCAGCCGCCGTGCTGTTGGCTTTCCTGCTTATCCTGCATCGCCGCGCGGCGAAGTACGGCTGAGATCGCAAGCGGAGATCAGCCGCAAGCCAACAGGGTTCGCAGCAACCATCGCTTTCCGGTTCTCAGGGAGCAGGTTCCCTAGCAGCCGCGGCAGATGCTCTTGATCTTGCGGTCGAGCGCTGCGTTTTCCTTGCTCAAGGGATCGTTCGGGTCAGTCACGTTCTTTTCGGGCACGTCGCTGCGACGGGGCTGACGGTGTCCGATCGGCGCCTCCGGAATCCCTCCAGCACTCGGGCTGCTACTCTTTGGCATTGTCGACGTCCCGCCCTGCGCGAATGCAGCAGGCATGCCAAGCAGGACCATCAGCGCGACCGACAAGATTGTTTTTTGCATCCTGATTCTCCCGCCTTTTATTAAATTCAATTAACGTGTCCGTTCCGGCACGTCGATCGTGGCGCAGTTACGGCGTCCCTGGGCCGCGCAGTCCTGCGCCTTTCGTACGTCGGCCATGGTGCCGAGCAACCAGATTCCGGCGGCCACCAGCACCACGAAGAAGCCGAGCAGCACCGCGTTTTCGATTCCGCGATGGCCCTCTTCTTCTTGCGGCTCCGTTTCTCCTCGCCGTCCTCCGTCATCGCGAGAATCACGGCTTTGGCGGATAGAGGTGAACGTCGCCGCAATAGTCGACGATACGATACTGCGTTTCCGAGGATAGTTCAGATTCACTGGAACTTGCATGCGACAAATAATTCGGTCCAATCGGCGCCTTTCCATGGCCGCCGGGAATATCGAGCACATATTCCGGCTGGCACAGGCCCGAGATGCGGCCACGCAAATTTCGCATCAGTTCCCGGCCTTCCGCGATCGTGGTGCGCAGATGCGCGGTCCCCGGCGCCAGATCGCCATGATGCAGGTAATAGGGCTTGATCCGGTTTTCGACGAAGGCGCGCATCAGGGCTTCCAGCGTGGCGGCGTCATCATTGACGCCGCGCAGCAGCACCGTCTGGCTCACCAGCGGAATGCCGGCGTCCGCGAGCCGCGCGCAGGCTGTTCGTGCCTCGCCCGACAGTTCGCGCGGATGATTGGCGTGGACGGCGATCCAGGTCGTCGCACCATCGACTTTCAATGCCCTGATCATATCGCCATCGATACGCGCGGGCGCCGCCACTGGCACGCGGGTGTGGATGCGAACAATTTTAACATGATCGATGGCCGCAAGGTCGGCCATGATTTCGGCCAGCCGCCGCGGCGACAGCATCAAGGGATCGCCGCCGGTCAGGATGACCTCCCAGATTTCCGTGTGCTCGCGGATATAGTCCAGCGCGTCGCGATAGGCCGCATCCGACAACGCGGTGGCCTTGCCGGGTCCGACCATCTCGCGGCGGAAGCAGAAGCGGCAATACACCGCGCAGACATGCACCAGCTTGAACAGCACGCGGTCGGGATAGCGATGAACGATGCCGCTAACCGGCGAATGCGCGTCGTCGCCGATCGGATCAGCATTTTCGCCCGGCGCGCTCACCAGTTCGAGCGCGCTCGGGATAAACTGCCGAGCGATCGGATCATCCGGATTTTCCGTGTCGATCAGGTTGGCGAGCTCAGGCGTCACGGCAATCGCATAGCGCGCGGCGACCCGTTCGAGGTCAGCGAGCTCCGCCGCCTTCGCCAATCCGCGCTCGACGAGATCGGCGGGCCGCCGCAGCGTTGCCGACAATTTCGGATCGATCCTGTTCATGTCTCTCCCGAAGGCGGCGTCCACACCACCTGATCCACCCGCAGCGCGCCGCTGGCCAGCATCACCAGCCGGTCGAAACCGAGCGCGACCCCGCTCGATGGCGGCATCTCGGCAACGGCCGCGAGAAAATCCTCATCCAGCGGATAGCGCTCGCCGTAGCGCCGCTCCTTCTCGTCCATCGCTGCGGCGAAACGGCGGCGCTGTTCGTCGGCATCGGTCAGTTCGCCAAAGCCATTGGCGAGTTCGACGCCGCAGGCATAGACCTCAAAACGTTCGGCGACGCGCGGATCGGCCGCCTTCGTCCGCGCCAGAGCGGCTTCGGGCGCCGGATACTCGAACAGCACAGTCAAACGTCCCTGCCCCAGGTTCGGTTCGACATGCTCGACCAGCACCTTGCTGAAGACGTCCGACCAGGTGTCGTCCCCCGTGATCCGCACCCGCGATTTAGCCGCCGCCGCAAGCGCCGCGCGATCGCCCTCGCCATGGCTGATGGTGGAGAGTAGATCGATTCCTGCAAAGCGTTCGAACGCTGCCGCGACAGTCAGCAGTTCCGGCTCGGCAAACGGATCGGCCGTTCTGCCGCGGAACAAAAACCGGCCGATCCCGGTTGCCTGCGCCGCATGGGCGATGACGACGATGGTATCGGCCATGACAGCGTCATAGCTGGCGTCAGCGCGATACCATTCCAGCATCGTGAATTCGGGCAGATGCAGATCGCCGCGCTCGCGGTCGCGGAACACGCGCGCGAATTCGAATATTTTGGTCTCACCGGCGGCGAGCAATTTCTTGGCGGCGAACTCCGGCGATGTCCGCAGATAGCGCGTCGCGCGGGTGGCGTCGTTGCCGACGATCTCGGTACGGGGCGCATGCAGGTGCGTCTCGTTACCCGGCGAGACCTGCAGGACGCCGGTCTCCACCTCCGTAAAACCCTGCTCGTCGAACCAGCCGCGCACCGCCCGCGTGATCGCCGTTCGCGCCATCAGGAACGGCTTTCGGTCGGCGTGCCGCACGGCCGACCACCACGGCGACGGCTGGTCGGTTCCAGCCATCACAGCCGGTCCCGAATCCGCCGAGCATCCTCAGCGGAGCCAATCAAGGTGTTCAGGGAATCGACAAATACCATTGATATTGTTCAACTTTCTTTGCGGCCGATACGACTGGCCGGAGCAGACGGCGAGGTCCGGCTCGTGATCGGTCATTTCATGTCGAAAGACGCTCTGATTGTCCATTCACCCGGTGGATGTCGACGCGGCCCATGGAAGCTGCGAGCAATCGCGAACCGCTTAAAACGTTGCTTTCAGAGCCATCGGCATCGGTCAGCCCCACCGTCAAATTACTTGCCACCGTCGCCGGCTGACACGGCGAAACAGGGCCGTTGACGGCCTCAGGGGGCCTCGCTGAAGCGGCCGCAAAACGCTGGCATCGACGGGCAAAATCAGTATGTTGCAGCCCGAAACCGCCTGATTGGCCCTGCGGACGCCCATGTCCGGTGTGGCCGAAGGCCAGAAATTCGGGAAAACAGCTTTGAAAGTCATCGCCAGTTCTATTCGCAAGGGCAACGTCATCGAGCAGGACGGCAAGCTCTATGTCGTCCTTTCGGCCGAAAACATCCATCCGGGCAAGGGAACCCCGGTCAGCCAGATCGAAATGCGCCGCATCGGCGATGGCGTGAAGGTATCGGAACGCTACAAGACCACCGACCAGGTCGAGAAGGCCACCGTCGAGGACCGCAATTTCAACTACCTCTATGAGGATGGCGATGGCTTCCACTTCATGAACGCCGAGACCTACGACCAGGTCCAGGTGTCGAAGGAGATCGTGGGATCGTCCGCACCCTATTTGCAGGAAAACATGACGGTGAAGCTGTCGATGCACGACCTCAATCCGGTCGCCATCCAGTTGCCGCAGCGCGCGACCCTTGAAGTTGTGGAGACCGAGCCGGTCACCAAGGGTCAGACCGCGTCTTCCTCCTATAAGCCTGCTATCCTCTCCAACGGCGTGCGGACCTCGGTGCCGCCGCACATTGGAACGGGAACACGGATTGTGGTCATGACCGAGGACGGCTCTTACGTCGAGCGCGCAAAGGATTAACACCGCGCCATAGGCTACGGAGCATACGCCGGGGGGCGATGCATTGGGTACGAAGGCTGTCAGCTTGCTCTCGCGGTGGCTGGCAGCCTTTTGTTTGCTATTGGCCGGGGTGACCGGCGTTTCCGCCAACGAGTTCCGGACGCCGTCGATTTCGGCCATTCGCGTCGAATGGCGCGCCGTCCTCGATCAGCTTCGCACCGAGATCAGTTCCCAGCCGGCGATCGCCTCGCGCTTTACCTTCGCAGGCCGGGCGCGGTTGCCGGCATCGGATCCGCGCGCAACGCCCGCGCTGGTGCAGTTGAACGCGATCAATTCGCCGATGTTCACCGGAATCGGAAACAGTCCGGTACCGGTGCTGTTGCCGTTCGACACCGCAGCCTATCTCGAGGCCCAGGCCCGTGGCACGCGCCATCCGGCGGTGTCGCGCTATCAGGCCGACTTCCGCCCCGTCGATGTGTTTCACGCCGGCGCCTCCGGCTACGACGCGGTGTTTTCGCTGGAGCCCGGCGCCGGCGACGGCCTGCCGTCGCGAACGTTCGCCCGGCCGGTCGAGGTGCAGATCACGGGCTCGGTGCTTGTCTACGACCTCGCCGATCCGCTCGGCGGCAAGGGCGAGCCGGTCAAGGCGCTGGCGGCGCAATTCCCTGACATGCGCCGCTTCATCCGCGAAGGCTATGTGCGCTACGCCTTCACCCGTTTCGGCGTGCCCTATGTGGTGTCGATCCAGTGCCTCGATTCAGCGCCGCGCCCGCGCAGGCTTGCTTGCCGCGAGGCCTATCCGGTCGCCGAGCGCTTCCTGAAAGCGCTGCGCATCGCCGGGGGCCAGCCGGCGCGTCCGCGCTTCGATATTCCCTCCGGCATCGCCGAGCGCCCGGCAGCGGCTTCCGCTGACTTCACCTATCGCCCGAGCGGCGACATCATCGCCCGCAGCGGTGCGCGGAGGCGCGGCGGCCACCCCGATCTCGCGGTCTATTCGCAGATCCGCTTTCCGCTGGCGAGAGCCCCGGCCCTGGTCAGTTCGCAGCAGTTCGGCACGCGCAAATCCGGCGAACGCAACGGCGTCTATCCGTGGCGGGACAATTTTTGCGAGGCGCGCAGCTTCCAGGTCGGCCAATGCGCGGCCGGCTTCGGCCATCAAGGCCAGGACATCCGCCCTGCGCCCTGCCCGCCGAACAGCGGTGCCGAGAGCACCTGCCATCCGCGGAAACAGGCCGTCGTCGCCGTCCGCGACGGTGTCATCATCCGTTCCCTCAAGCAGCAGGCAGCGACGCTGCAAATCAACACAAGCAACGAGCACATCCGCTTCCGCTACATGCACATGAACCCGTCAGCCTTGGACGCCGACGGCGTCCTCAACGGCCGCCGCGTCGCCGAGGGCGAGAAGATCGGCGTGGTCTCCAACTATCTCGATTTCCCCAACGGCACCTCGTACCACCTGCACTTCGACGTGCAGGTGTTCACGCGCGACGGCTGGATCTGGGTCAATCCCTACACCACCCTGATCGCGTCCTATGAACGGCTGATCCGCGGCCGCGGCCGCGAGATCGGCACCCAACCTCCGGCCGCCGCCGTGGCACATGCATGGCCGGAGGATGTCGTCCGTCACGCTGCGCGCGAGGGCCGTCGCGAGAACTGATCGCTACGAAGCCGCGGCGCCCACGGCGTGCTTCCGCGCCGGCGGCGTCCAGCGAAACGCCGCGCCGAACCTGTTCCAGACATTGATCGACGCCACCGCTGAGGTGAGATAGGCCAGCTCTTTTTCGGAGAACTCCGCGCTCGCCTGTGCATAGACCTCGTCGCTGACGCCCTCGCTCAGCAAGGTCAGCGCTTCCGTCCAGGCCAGCGCCGCGCGCTCGCGCTGCGAAAACTGCGGCGCCTCGCGCCAGACCACCACGAGGTTGAGCTTGTCGGTGGATACGCCGAGCTTCTCGCCTTCCAGAATGTGATACTGCACGCAGAAGGCGCAGCCGTTGATCTGCGAGGCGCGCAGCTTGATCAGTTCGAGCAGCTGCTTGTCCATGCCCGCCTTGCCGGCGATCTGGCTGAGCTCAAGCACGGCCGCATAGGCATCCGGCGTCAGCGCCATGAAATCCTTATATTCCTTGCGGGCGTGTGACATCGGCCGTTCCTCATGTTATCAGTGCTCTGATTGATTATAAGAGCACTGATATGCAGCGCAAGGCATCGCAGACCACGGCCGCGCGATCGCGAAATCCATCGGTGAAAACTCCACAAGCGAAACAAAAACCGCCGGCCGGAAAAGCCGGGCGACGGCCGCAAAAATTCGGCGAAAATCGCGCACCATTGATGCTGCGCCCGCCGCCGCCCGGCGAAGGCAAGCGCGGCGAACAGGGCTACCTCGCCTATCTCCTGCGCCAGGCGCAAGGAGCGACCCGGCTGGCGATGGAGCGTTCGCTGGCCGAACTCGGCGTCACCTCGCCGCAATTCGTGGTGCTGACGATGCTCAAGGCCTATCCCGGCCTGTCCGGCGCCGACCTCGCACGGGTGGCGATGCTGACGCCGCAGACCGTCGGCGTCATCATCCGTAATCTCGAGCGCGACGGCGCCATCCGCAAAACTCCGCATCCGGTCCACGGCAGGATGCTGCAATGGACGGTGACGCCGCGGGGCGCGGCGCTGCTGGGTCGATGCCGGCGGCACGCCGAGACGGTCGAACGGCGGCTGGCCGCCGGGCTTTCCGCCGAGGCGGAGCGCACGATCCGCCGCTGGCTCGCCAAAATAGCCGCGGATTTGTAAGAATTCGCCGGTTCCCGCGGCGTCATGGCTTTTGGCCCGGGCGTCCCGCCCCGGTAGAATGGGGGCATGAAACAGCCTGATTCCCTTGATGACCCGAGCCGCCGCGCCCTGCTGAAAGCCGGCCTCGGCGGCGGCATCCTGCTCGCCGCGCCATCCGTCGCGTTTGCGGCGCCGGCCGGCTTCGACCAGTGGCGCGACAATTTTCGCGCGCGCGCACTAGCCAAAGGCATTTCGGACGCGACCTGGACGCGGGTGATGGGGCGCATCGAGCCCGACATGACCGTGTTCCGGCAGATGCAGAAGCAGCCGGAATTCCACGAGCAGATCTGGCAATACATCAACCGCCGCGTCTCGGACTGGCGCATCATCCATGGCCGCGAGGCGCTGAAGAAGCACGAGCCGTTGTTCGCGCGGATCGAACAGGATTTTGGCGTCGAGCGCGGCACGCTGCTGGCACTATGGGGCGTCGAATCCGCCTATGGCGATCCCCTGGTACAGCAGAACCATATGCGCCCGATCTTTCCGGCACTCGCAGCTCTTGCCTGGAATGAACCGCGCCGCCGCGCCTATTGGGAAACCGAACTCATCAACGCACTGAAAATCGTCGATCGCGGCTGGGGCACGCCAGAGGAAATGCGCGGATCCTGGGCCGGCGCAATGGGCCACACGCAATGGATGCCGGAAGTTTGGCTCAATGTCGGCATGGACTATGACAAGGACGGCCGCGTCTCGCCGTTCGGCAAGCCCGACGACGCGCTCGGCTCCAGCGCGCGCTATCTGCTCAACCGCGGCAAGTATCACCGCGGCGAGCACTGGGGCTATGAAGTCCGCAGCTCAGGGGGATCTTCGAGCGGCAGCCGGACCTATGCGGCATGGGCCAGCGCCGGCGTCACCCGCGCCGACGGCAAGCCGTTCCCGCAGCCGAACGCGTCAGCGCAGATGTGGGTGCCGGTCGCCGGCGGACCTTCGTTCCTGCTCGGCCCGAACTTCTATTCGGTGAAGAGCTATAACCCGTCGATGAACTACGCGCTCGCGATCTGCCATCTCGGCGACCGCATTCTGGGCGCCCCGCCCTTCATCAACCCCTTCCCCGGCTCGGAGCGCGCGCTCACGCTCCCCGAGGTGCAGGAGCTGCAGACGCGGCTGACCAAAGCGGGCTTCGACACCGGCGGCACCGACGGCCGCGTCGGCAATGACACGATGAAGGCGGTCCGGGATTATCAGACCAAGATGGGGCTACTGCCGGCGGATGGCTATGGCGGCCTGAAGGTGCTGGCGCGATTGAGGCAGGGTGGATAGCGACCAGGATCGGAAGCGACAGGATCATCAAGCGTCCTCTCGTCAAGGCTCCGCGACGAGACGCGCTCAAGCCGCTTCCCGCTGCTCCGCTTCCCGCACTACCTGATCGACCAGTTCATCGACCGCGCGTTCAGCCGCCGCAATGGACGCCTGCAAGCGATCACCGCCGAACTCGTCATACTCTACCGCAACGCTGTGGAATGCGGTGACGCCGAGAAATGCGAACACATCGCGGATAGCGCCTTCCACATGATTGATATGAGCGATGCGGCCGCCGGGATCGTACCCGTAATCGCCGCGCGACCCGAGCAAGACAAGACGCTTGTCCATCCCCGCCAGCAGCGGCGTATAGGGATCGTCCGGCCGTGAACGGTCAAAACCGAACGTGCGACCGACCCGCACGACGTTGTCGATATAGGCCTTGAACTGCGCTGGCATCCCGAAATTGTACATCGGCACGCCGGCGACGACCAAATCGGCCGCGATCAGTTCGTTGATGAGCGCATCGCTTTCGGCCAGCGTCTCGCTCATCCACGCCTCGCGTTGGTCGGGCTTGGCGAAGGCGGCCCCGATCCATTTTTCGGCGACGGGATGCGGCGGTGATTGGCCGACATCGCGACTGATCAGAACATCATTCGGCCGCAGTTGCAGCCAGCGCCGAGTAAACCGATTGGTGAGCCTGCGTGTATGCGATCCGCGCGAACTTTGGTCTGAGGGCTGGGAACGCGCGCTGGAATCAATTCGTAACAGCTTCATGGCATATCTCCGATCATCTGTAGATTCTTAGATCGGTGCAGAAAGCCGCATTGACAAACGCAAAATACTCAGCCTATGGCTGAATCGAATTCATCTATAGGCCGCCGCAATGAGACGTCTGCCTCCATTGATTGGCCTGCGCGCGTTCGAGGCCGCCGCGAGACATCTGAGCTTCAAGCGCGCAGCGCACGAACTGCACGTCACGCCGACGGCGATCAGTCATCAGGTGCGGCAGCTCGAGGAAGCCATCGGCGTAAGCTTGTTCGAACGGCGTACGCGCCAAGTGCTGCTCACGGCGGCTGGGCAAGTATTGCTGCCGGTCCTGCGCGACGGCTTCGATTCCTTTGCACGCGTTATCGACGGCTTGAGCCGCACGCCGCGGCGCACCGTGGTGACGCTCTCCGCGACGCCGGCTTTCGCGGCCAAGTGGCTGGTGCCGCGCATCGCAGCATTTCGCCAGACACGACCGGACATCGATCTCACATTGCTCGCGACGCTGGAGGCCGTCGACCTCGGTGCGGGTGTCGCTGATCTCGCCCTGCGCTATGGCCCCGGACCCGATCCCGATCTGGTCGCCGAAACCCTGACCGTCGATCGCTTTGCGCCGGTGGCAAGTCCGCGTCTCGGTATCAAGAAGGCGCGCGACCTGCAGTCAGCAACCTTGCTTCATTTCGACTGGTATCGTCGCGATCCCCGCAATCCGACCTGGCGCCGCTGGATGAAAATTGCCGGTATGGACGGCATCGATGCGCGGGCGGGCTTGCGCTTCAGCGATGAGACCCATGCGATCCAGGCAACGGTTGCCGGCGCCGGGATCGCGCTTCATAGCCTGCTGCTGGTCTCCGACGAACTGGCGCAGGGCACGTTGGAGGTCCCGTTCGGACCGGAGCTTGAGGGCTTCTCTTTGCATCTGGTGCGCGGCCGGGACAGGCCGCTGAGCGAGCCGATCGAGGCGGTACAGACTTGGTTGCGGGCGCAATTCACCGCAGCGCCCCAATAGTGCTCTGATGCCCGTCACACCGAAGAAGCAAATTCCGCACGCGTTACGTCTCAAGTCCTCCGCGCAATGCCACCGGCAAACATCCCGCCGTCGATGACGAGTTCGGTCCCCGTCACATAGCGCGAAGCATCCGACGCCAGATACAGCACGCCCTGCGCGATCTCCTCGGCGTGCCCGGCTCGTCCGAGCGGCGTCACCAGTTTCGCGCGTTCCTCGGGATCGATCGGCGCATTCTGTCCGCTGCCTGTGGCACCCGTCGGGATCTTGCCCCAGATCGGCGTGTCGATGATGCCGGGATGCACCGAGTTGACGCGGATGCCATCACCAAATGTTGCGCACTCCATCGCAATCGACTTGGCGAACAGCCGGACGCCGCCCTTGGTCGCGGAGTAACCGGAAAGCCCGGCTGCGCCGCGCAGGCCCGCCAGTGACGACATCATGATGACCGAGCCGCCGCCGGTCTTGCGCATCACGGGCAGGCAATGCTTCACCGAGAGGAACACACCGTCCAGATTGATCGCAGTCTGCCGCCGCCAGTCTGCCAGCGTCATCTCGGTGATCGTCGGCACTGAGATGCCGATGCCGGCATTCGAGACGAGTACATCGAGCCGGCCGTAGCGCTTCATGACATCGGCCACGACCTCGATCCAGCGCTCCTCGCTGGTGACGTCGTGATGCCAGAAGCTCGCCTCGCCACCAGCCTTCTTGATCCGCGCGACGACCTCGGGGCCCCTGAGATCGTCGACGTCGGTCACGGCAATCGAGGCGCCCTCGCGCGCCAGCAATTCGGAAACCGCTTCCCCAATGCCGGATGCACCGCCCGTCACCAGCGCGACCTTGCCCTGAACCTGCCCTGTCATGTCTTCTCCCGCTTGTTGTTCTTGGTTGTTGTTGAACTACCTGATCACGGCCGGCCCCGGGTCCGGCACCGCGACGTCGAGCACGCGCATCTGCACGCGTTCCGAGCCCTGGAAGCGATCGACCGCGAGCGACCCCGCCACATGCAACGGCTGGCCGCGGTTCTGCGTCAGCGCCTGGCCGAGTTTTTGTCCGACCGCGCGAAACGCGATGCCGTTGACGATCGCGCCGTCACCCGCCTTGAAGCGCACGCGCAGGTGAGCCTGCCCGACTTCATCGGCGTAGACGAGCTGATGCGCCGGCAGCGCGATCACCGGCTCGGGATTGGCGGCGCCGAACGGCCCAGCGCGGTTCAGCGTGTTGGCGAATTCCACCGTCACACCGCGCGCGCTGATCGCGCCATCGATGAACAGCTCGTTCTCGTGCCGCGAATTGGCGACATCCTCGGCCAGCGCGCTTTCCATGAAGGCACGAAACTCCGCGAGCTTCTCTTTCCGCAGCGTCACGCCGGCCGCCATGGCGTGGCCGCCGCCCTTCATCAGGATCCGTTCCTTCACCCCCTGCCGCACCGCCTTGCCGAGATCGACGCCCGAGATCGAGCGGCCCGAGCCGGTGCCGATGCCGCCCGGCTCCAGCGCAATGGCAAAGGCGGGACGGGCAAACTTCTCCTTCAGCCGCGAGGCGACGAGGCCAACGATGCCGGGATGCCAGCCTTCGGCGGCGGTGACGATGACGGCGCCTTTGTCCTCGAGCCCCAGCGAGGCCAGCGCCTCGGCTTCGGCCTGCGCCTCGGCCGCCTGTTCGATGACGCGGCGCTCGCCGTTGAGCCGGTCGAGCTCGGCCGCGATCCGCGCGGCCTCGGAAACATCGCCCTCCAGCAGGAGCCGCACGCCGAGATCGGCGCGCCCGATCCTCCCCCCCGCATTGATGCGCGGTCCCAGCATGAAGCCGAGATGCCAGGCTTCGGGCGGGCCGTTCAGCCGAGCCACATCCATCAGCGCGGTATGGCCGACGTGGTCGCGGCGGCGCATCGCGATCAGGCCCTTGGCGACAAAGGCGCGGTTGAGCCCCATCAGCGGCGCGACGTCGGCGACGGTGCCGAGCGCCACGTGATGCAGCATGCCGAGCAGATCCGGCTCCGGCCGCTCGGCATTCCAGAAGCCGCGGCCGCGCAGCTCCCGGTTCACCGCCACCAGCGTGATCAGCACGAGGCCGACGGCGGCAAGATGACCGAGGCCGGAGAGGTCGTCCGGCCGGTTCGGGTTCACCAGCGCATCGACCTCGGGCAACTCCTCCCCGGTCTGGTGATGATCGATAACGACGACGGACATGCCGAGCTTGCGCGCTTCCGCCAGCGGCTCGATGCTGGTGGTGCCGCAATCGACGGTGACCAGCAGCGTCGCCCCCTTGGCCGAAAGCGCCCGCACCGCCTCCACATTGGGTCCGTAGCCCTCGAAGATGCGGTCGGGGATATGGATCAACGGATCGAGCCCGCAATGGCGCAAGTGCCAGGCCAGCAGCGCCGCCGACGTCGCGCCGTCGACGTCGTAATCGCCGAAGATCGCGACTTTCTCCCCGCGCACCGCCGCATCGGCAATGCGCTTGGCGGCCACCTCCATCTGCGTCACGGTGTGGGGATCCGGCATCAACTTGCGGATGGTCGGATCGAGAAAATCCTCGACGTCGTCGATGCCGACATCGCGACCCGCCAGCACGCGCGCCAGCATCTCCGGCAACTGGTAGCGCTGCGTGATCGCCAGCGCCCGCGCCGCCCCCCTCGCGTCGAGCCGGTCCCGCCACAATTTGCCGGTCGCCGAACGCGACACGCCGAGAAACGCCGGCGGTGCTTCAACAGGCAGTGCAGATGCGGGGAGGATCATGGTGCCTTCGAGAAATAGGGGCAAAGCGGCCCTGCGGCAAACGCAAACGGGTCGATAGAGGGCGCCTTCCCCCGCCGAATCGCGGCGGCAGAACCCACCCCAACGCCAGTCGGCACCTGCCACGGGCTACTGCCGACAAAAACGACTTGCACAAAGAAGATGCAACTCGTCCCGGCAAAACTACCCGCAAGCCGCTGAAACTTAAACCAATCGTTAGCCATGATCCCCGACAAAGGAGTCGAACACGCTCTCATTTGAGTCCCCGGCGATCCGCAGAAGATCGATTTCCGCACAAAGACTGAGGAATTCCCGCCAATGTCCGTCGCGCTTCGCTCCCAGACCGCAACGATCAAGAAACAGCCGGCCAACGCAGCGGGGGCCGAGGACGAAGCCGACGTTTCCGCGCTGATCGCCAGATTGACCGCCGAGGTCAACCAGGTCGCCTGCGAGAAGACCAAGTCGATCCAGAAAATCACCAACCAGATGAAGATGCTGGCGTTGAACGCGCTGATCGAGAGCTCGCGCGCCGGCGCGCAAGGCGCGGGCTTTGCCGTGGTGGCGCAGGAAGTCCGCAACGTCGGCCAGCAGGTCGAAACGATTGCCCGCGAGCTCGAAAGCCAGCTCACCAACCGGACCGGCAATCTGATGAACTCGATCGCGCAGATGGCCGACCGCTCGCGCGGCGAGCGCATGGTCGACCTGTCGCTGAACGCCATCGAGCTGATCGACCGCAACCTCTATGAGCGCACCTGCGACGTGCGCTGGTGGGCGACCGACTCCGCCGTGGTCGATTGCGCGGCATCGCCGCAAGCTGCCGCTGTTGCCCATGTGTCGGAACGGATGGCCGTGATCCTCGGCGCTTACACCGTCTATCTCGATCTTTGGCTCTGCGACCTCGACGGCAATGTGCTGGCCAACGGGCGCGCGGATCGCTTCAACGTGACCGGCCAGACCGTGGCTGCGACCAAGTGGTTCCGCGCCGCGCGTGCCCTGCGCTCCGGCGACGACTACGCCATCGGCGACGTCGAATGCCAGCCCCTGCTCGGCAACGCCCAGGTCGTGACCTATTGCGCCAGCGTGCGCGAAGGCGGCAAGGCGCATGGCAAACCAACCGGCGTGCTGGCGATTCATTTCGACTGGGAGCCACAGGCCCGCGCCATCGTTCAAGGCGTGCGCGTCGGCGCGGCCGACAAGGCGCGCGTGCTGCTGGTCGATTCGAATTTCCGGGTGATCGCGGCGTCCGACGGCCAGGGCCTGCTCACCGAGCGGATTTCGCTCCCACTGGAAGGGCGACGCTCCGGCTTCCATCAGGACCGCTCCGGCGCGATGGTAGCGTTCCACGCCACGCCTGGCTACGAGACCTACAGAGGCCTCGGCTGGTTCGGGGTGATTCAGGCCGGCGCGACGTAAGCTGCTAGCACCCCAGCCGGTCGGCGATCCCGCCAAAATCCTTGGCGACGATGTCCCAGTCGCCCTTGGCCTCGAAATCGTATTTCTGGTGCGGGCCGTATTCGGTGGGACGCGCGACGAAGGCGGTCTTGAGGCCGTTCTGCTGCGCAGCTTTGAGGTCGCCATTATGGGCGGCGACCATCATCACCTGCTCCGGTGGCAGGCAGAGCAGCTTTGCCGCGCCGAGATAGGTTTCGGGATCGGGCTTGTAGTGCTCGAACAATTCCGCCGACATGATGAGGTCCCACGGGAGTCCTGCGAACTTCGCCATGTTGGTGAGCAGCGCGACGTTGCCGTTGGAGAGCGGCGAGATGATGTATTTTGTCTTCAACCGCGTTAGTCCCGGCACGCTGTCGGGCCATGGATGCAGGCGATGCCAGCCCATGGTCAGGTAGTGCAGATCGGCGTCGCTCAGTCCCTTGATCGAAAAATCGGCGACCAGTTTTTCCAGCGACCGTCGGTGCAGTGTGTCCAGGATCTGATAGCCGCGTTCGGGATGCTTGCGCACCTCGTCCATCGAGGCCATGTAGACGCCGCGCCAGCCGTCGACCAAAGCAGTCCAGTCGGCCTTGATGCCCGAGGTTTTCGACCACTCGGTAAAATCGTTGATGAGGCTGGTGCGCCAGTCGACGACGGTGCCGAACACGTCGAACACCAGCGCCTTCACTGCTGATACGTCGGACATCGTCGCCCTCCCCTGATTTTTTCTTTTTTGTCATTCCGGGGCGCGCAAAGCGCGAACCCGAAATCTCGAGGTTCTCAGGTGCGCAAATTGCGCACCATAGTTCGATGCTTCGCATCGCTCCGGAACGACGTCGTCACCAACTCAATCCAGGTGGAACTTGTCCAACTGCCGGTGCTCAGCCTTGATGGTGCGCACCGTGCCGGTGACCGATCGCATCACCACCGTTTCGGTCTCGATCACATCCTTGCGGAACTTGACGCCCGTGAGCAGCGAGCCTGTGGTGACACCGGTTGCCGCAAACAGGCAGTCGCCCCGTACCATGTCTTCTATGCCGTAAATCATCTTCGGATCGGTCACGCCCATCTTGTGCGCACGCGCGCGCTTCTCGTCGCTGTCGAGGATCAGCCGGCACTGCATCTGGCCGCCGATGCAGCGCAGCGCTGCCGCCGCCAGCACGCCCTCGGGCGCGCCGCCGGTGCCGATATACATGTCGACGCCGGTGTTGTCAGGATCGGCGCAATGGATCACGCCGGCGACGTCGCCGTCGGTGATCAGCCGCACCGCGGCGCCGGTTGAGCGGACGCCGGCGATGATGTCGGCGTGGCGCGGGCGGTCGAGCACCAGCACCGTGATCGCGGCAGGCTCGACGCCCTTGGCTTTCGCCAGGCGACGGACATTGTCGGCGGGCGATGCGTCGAGCTCAACCACGCCCTTGTCGTAGCCAGGGCCGACCGCGAGCTTCTCCATGTAGACGTCGGGCGCGTGCAGCAGCGTGCCGCCATCGGCCATCGCCATGGTCGCGATCGCGCCCGGCATGTTCTTGGCGCAGAGCGTGGTGCCTTCCAGCGGGTCGACGGCGATATCGACCTGGGGACCTGCATTCAGCCCGACCTTCTCGCCGATGAACAGCATCGGCGCCTCGTCGCGCTCGCCCTCGCCGATCACGATGGTGCCTTCGATCGGCAGCTTGTTGAGTTCGCGGCGCATCGCATCGACCGCGGCCTGATCCGCGGCCTTCTCCTGGCCGTGGCCACGCAGCCGCGCGGCTGAAACCGCAGCACGTTCCGTCACCCGCACGATTTCGAGCGTGAGGATGCGCTCAAGCAGCAATTGCGGCGGAACGGAAATATGGGTCGACATCGGCTTACTCCTCTAAACGTGCACAGGCTTCGCGGCCCGCAATCAATCCTATAACGCGCGATCGGTTGGATCGCGCATCAGTTCTTTTCGATCCGTATCACTTGCGGCCGGCCGCTGATCACCTTGTCGCGCTGCACCGCCTCCAGTGCGCGGTAGACCGCGTCCTCGGAAGTGGCGTAGGTGATCAGGATAACCGGAACCGGTGACGCTTTCTTCGCAGAGCCGTTCGCGTCCACGCCTTCGGGATGACGCTGCACGATCGATTCCAGCGAAATCTTCTGTTTGGCGAGGTGGGTGGCGATGGTGGCGGCGGTGCCGGCGAGATCGCGCGCCATCAGGCGGATGTAGTAGCCACCCTCGTGGCGCTCCATCGGCGCCTTGGTGGTATCGCGCAGCCGCTCCACCGGACGCCCGAATGGCTTTGCGCGGATGCCGCGCGCGACGTCGGCGATGTCGGCTACCACCGCTGACGCGGTCGCGGCGCCGCCGGCGCCGGGCCCGACCAGCGTGATCGCGGGAATGCCCTCGCCGTCGATGGTCACCGCATTGGTAACGCCCATCACCTGCGCGATCGACGACGATTTCGGCACCATGGTCGGATGCACGCGCTGCTCGATTCCCTTGGCGGTGCGCACCGCCACGCCAAGCAGTTTGACGCGGTAGCCCAACTCCTCTGCCGCGCGAAGGTCTTCCGGCGTGATCGAGGAGATGCCTTCGACATAGACCGCGCTCTGCGCTACCTTGGTGCCGAAGGCGAGGCTGGCCAGGATCGCCAGCTTCTGCGCGGTATCGTGACCATCGACGTCAAAGGACGGATTGGCCTCGGCATAGCCGAGCCGCTGGGCGTCCTTCAGGCATTCGGCGAACGACAGCCCCTCCTGCTCCATCCGGGTCAGGATGTAATTGCAGGTGCCGTTGAGGATGCCGTAGACGCGGTTGACGCCGGTGCCGGAAAGCCCCTCGCGCAGGGTCTTGATGACCGGAATGGCAGCGCCCACCGCCGCCTCGTAATTCAACGCCCCGCCATGCTTTTCGGCGGCCTTCGCCAGCCGCACGCCGTGCTTGGCGATCAGCGCCTTGTTGGCGGTTACCACCGACTTGCCGGCCTTCAGCGCGGCCTCGATCGCCGACAGCGCCGGCTCGCCGGAGCCGCCCATCAGTTCGACGAAGCAATCGACGTTGGGATCGCTGGCCAGTGCCAACGGGCTCTTGGCCCAGTCGATGCCGCGCAGATCGAGCGAACGCTTTTTCGCCTTTGAGCGCGCGGTGACGGCAACGACGCGCACGCCGCGCCCGCTGCGCTCGGACAGCGTCCGCGACTGATCTTCGATGAGGCGTACGACTTCGGCGCCAACAGTGCCGAGCCCCGCGATACCCACTCTGAGGGGTGCGACCATGAATGAGAGAACCTGCAGTAAAAGGAATTAGCGCCGGTTGGCGAGAGGAACCACGTTGTGCAACGTTTCAATGCCGCTTTCAAGGAAGCGCCGCACCCCGCGCGCGGCCTGGCGGATACGTTGCTCGTTTTCCACCATGGCGATGCGGACATAGCCCTCGCCATGCTCGCCAAAGGCGACGCCGGGCGAAACCACCACGCCTGACTTCTCCACCATCAGTGTCGCGAATTGCATGCTGCCGACGCCCTCGAACGCCTTGGGCAGCGGCGCCCAGGCGAACATGGAGGCCTGCGGCGGCGGAATATCCCAGCCCGCGCGGCCGAATGATTCGACCAGCGCGTCGCGTCGCCTGCGGTAGGTGTCGCGCATCTCCTTGATGCAATCCTCCGGCCCGTTTAGTGCCGCGGTGGCGGCGACTTGAATGGGCGTGAACGCGCCGTAGTCGAGGTAGGATTTCACCCGCGCCAGCGCGGCGATGATCCGCTCATTGCCGACGGCAAAGCCCATCCGCCAGCCCGCCATCGAGAACGTCTTCGACATCGAGGTGAACTCGACGGTGACGTCGACCGCGCCGGGAACCTGCAGCACCGAGGGCGGCGGATTCTGGTCGTCGAAATAGACTTCGGCATAGGCCAGATCCGACAGGATGAAGATCTCGTGCTTCTTCGCGAACGCCACCAGATCCCTGTAGAAATCGAGGTCGGCGACGTAGGCGGTCGGGTTCGAGGGATAGCAGACGATCAGCGCGATCGGCTTCGGGATCGAATGGATGATCGCGCGTTCCACCGCCTCGAAGAATTGCGGCGTCGGTTCCGAGGGCACCGAGCGGATCACGCCGCCCGCCATCAGGAAACCGAAGGCGTGAATCGGATAGCTCGGGTTCGGGCACAGCACGACGTCGCCGGGGGCGGTAATCGCCTGCGCCACATTGGCAAAGCCTTCCTTCGAACCCAGCGTCGCAACGATCTGGGTGTCGGGATTGAGCTTTACGCCGAACCGCCGCGCGTAATAGGCAGCTTGCGCCTTGCGCAGGCCGTTGATGCCGCGTGAGGCCGAGTAGCGATCGGTCCGCGGCTTGCCCAGCGTCTCCTTCAGCTTGTCGAGCACATGGGGCGGCGTCGGCAAATCCGGATTGCCCATGCCCATGTCGATGATGTCGGCCCCGGCATTGCGCGCGGCCGCCTTGGCCTGATTGACCTTCTCGAACACGTAAGGCGGCAGACGACGGATGCGGTAAAAATCTTCCATGGAACCCTTGCTCCGACAACCGGCAGGACAGAATCGATTGGAACTCTCGCAGCCATCGAAACCGGACGGGTTTCGTTCAGAAGTCGCGTCCAATCAACGAGTTAGAGCGAATTCCGGCGAGAGGTCCTTAAGCTCTGGACCCGCAATGCGGTTGAATTGGGTTCTTTTACCACGGGAGCCCGGCCACGCCAGTTTTATAGTGTTTTCAAGCGAAGTCTGACCGGGGATTGCCATTTCGCGCCGGGGAGCCCCGCCGCACCAAGGACATCCCTACTTTTTGGCCGGTTTTTGCGGAGTCGTCGTAGCCGTCGCCTGACGGTCCCGGGCGGCGGTCAATTCTGCCTGGATTTTAGCCAGCTCGGCCGGCTTCATCGCTTCCTCGTTGCGGTCCGGCGGCATGTCATGAACCGGCAGATAGCCACCGGCTTCCTTCGGACGTTCCGGCGCGTCAGCCGGCAGACCAACGCCCGGCATATCCGCGATCTGCGTCGAGCAGCCGCCAAGCGTGAGCGCCGACGCGCACAGCGCGGCCATCGACCACAGCCTTATCGTTCGATCGACCGGCATCCGTCCGGAAATCCCCAACTACCTGCGCACCCCGCATCGCGATGGTATCTATGCGCTGGTACGAGCCTTGCAACGCCAAACCGTCCCGCGGCGTTGATTTCGCTGTAACCGTTCAAACCATTGTCGCCCGAAACGATTAAAGCCCAAAGAGCAAATGCGACAGGTGCGGCTGCAATGTGTGCAACTTGTGTGAACACGCAAACTTTATCGCAGTGCAACAGGGTTAACGCCAACCCTCTTGCCATCAATCGACGCGGTGACGAACGCGAAATGAAGCTATAGTGTCCTTGATATGAGTGACGTCAATACCGAAACGCAGTTTGCGAAAACCTTCAACGCCGAAGCCTTCGCCATGAACATCGCCAGGGCGATGGAGACGAGCGGCCAGGCGCTCGCGGCCTATCTCAAGCCGCGCGAGGGCGGGGAACCAAAGGACAAGCCGCCCAGCGAAATCGGCGAAGTCGTCAAGACCTTCACCAAGGTCGCGGAATACTGGCTGTCGGACCGGGAACGCGCCGAGAATCTGCAGATCAAAATGGCCAAGGCCTATCTCGATCTCTGGGGCTCGGCGGCGCGCCGCATGGCCGGAGAAGAAGCCAAGCCCGCGATCGAGCCGTCGCCGCGCGACAAGCGCTTCAGGGATCCCGAGTGGAAATCGAACCAGTTCTTCGATTTCGTGCTGCAGCTCTATCTGCTCACCGCGCAGTGGGCGCAGGAACTGGTGAAGAATGCCGAAGGCGTCGATCCGCACACGCGCAAGAAGGCCGAATTCTACGTTCAACAGATCACCAACGCGATCGCGCCGTCGAATTTCGTGCTGACCAATCCGGAAGTGCTGCGCGAAACGCTGGCCTCGAACGGCGACAATCTCGTGCGCGGCATGAAGATGCTGGCGGAAGACATCGAAGCCGGACGCGGCACGCTGCGCATCCGCCAGTCCGACCCGTCGAATCTCGTCGTCGGCGTCAACATGGCGACGACGCCCGGCAAGGTGATCTACCAGAACGAGTTGATGCAGCTCATCCAGTACACGCCGACGACGGAGACGGTGCTGCGCACGCCGCTTTTGATCGTGCCGCCCTGGATCAACAAGTTCTACATTCTCGATCTCAAGCCGGAAAAATCCTACATCAAATGGTGCGTCGACCAGGGCATCACCGTGTTCGTGATCTCCTGGGTCAATCCGGACAAGGAACTCGGCAAGAAGACCTTCGACGACTACATGAAGGAAGGCCCGCTCACCGCGATGGACGTCATCGAAAAGGTGACGGGCGAGATGAAGGTCCATACCGCCGGCTACTGCGTCGGCGGCACCCTGCTCGCCTCGACGCTGGCCTGGCTTGCAGAGAAGCGGCGCCAGCGCGTCACCTCGGCGACATTCTTTGCGGCACAGGTCGACTTCACCCATGCAGGCGATTTGCTCGTGTTCGTCGACGAAGACCAGATCTCGACGCTGGAGCGCGAGATGGAAGAGCGGGGCGTGCTCGAGGGCAGCAAGATGGCGATGGCCTTCAACATGCTGCGCTCCAACGACCTGATCTGGTCCTACGTCGTCAGCAACTACCTGAAGGGCCAGCCGCCCACCGCCTTCGACCTGCTGCACTGGAATTCCGACGCCACGCGGATGCCGGCGGCCAACCATTCCTATTACCTGCGCAACTGCTATCTGGAGAACCGGCTCTCCTCCGGCAGCATGGTGCTCGACAACACTCTGCTCGATCTCTCGAAGGTCAAGGTGCCCGTCTACAATCTGGCGACGCGCGAGGACCACATCGCGCCGGCGGATTCGGTGCTCTACGGTTCGCAGTTCTTCGGCGGCCCGGTCAGATATGTGCTGTCCGGCTCCGGCCATATCGCCGGCGTAGTCAACCCGCCGGCCGGTGGCAAGTACCAGTACTGGACCAACGACAACATCAAGGACGTCACGCTCGCCGACTGGATGAAGAACGCCCGCGAGCACAAGGGCTCGTGGTGGCCCGACTGGCTGCAATGGCTGGATGGCCTCGACCCCGAGCGGGTGCCCGCGCGCGCCGTCGGCTCCGAAGCGATGCCGCCGATCGAGGACGCGCCCGGCAGCTACGTCAAGGTCCGCGCATAGCGCTGCCGCGCGCACTTCGCTATAAACAGTCATCCCGCGCCGGGATTCGAAATCAATTGGGGGATACAATGACCCGCGAATTGTTCTGGCTGACGCTGACCGTGATTTTGACCGGGCTCCTCTGGATTCCCTACATCATCAATCGCTGCCAGGTGCGCGGCCTCTCCGGCGCGATGGCCAACCCCTCGCGCAACGACAAGCCGCATGCGGAATGGGCCAACCGGCTGATGTTCGCGCACGACAACGCGATCGAAAATCTGATCATCTTCGCGCCGCTGGTCCTGATCCTCAACGCCATCGACTATTCGGACAGATGGACCGTGATGGCCTGCGCCGTGTATTTCTGGTCCCGCGTCGCCCACCTGATCGTCTACACGCTCGGCCTGCCGGTATTCCGCACGCTGGCCTTCACTGTCGGCTTCCTGGCGCAGGCCGTGCTGGCACTGGCGATCTTCAGGGTGGTCTAGGGTTCGCTCCAGATACACGACAGCAAAGCAAAACCCCGGGGGCTCGGCCCCGGGGTTTTTCATTGGCGCTTCTGAAACGGCACTCAGTACTTCGCGACGACCGGCGAATTGAAGTGGTAGTTGATGCCGGTGCGGAACACGTGCTCGGTCACCGAACGGGTTGCCGTCGCCGGGGTAGCGCCGATGATGAAGTTGTCCGAGTTCGAACCGAGGTCGACATAGAGATATTCGGTCTTGGTCGTCCAGTTCGGCCCCAGCAATCCAAGCAGCGTAAAGGGCGTCTCGATGCCCGCGCCGGCAGTCCAGCCGGCGTTGGTATGCGAGAACGATTGCGTGACCGGGACGCCGGTGGCGAACGTGTTGATCTTGGTCTTGATGTTACCGTACGCGAGACCGCCGGTCGCGTAGAACAGGGTCGAGCCGACCGAATAGCCCACCCGCCCGCGAACCGTACCGAACCATGGCAACGTGGCATCGTACGCCGCGAAGAGCCCGGGCGTGCAGGTGAGAATGCACGTCTTGTTGTCTTTCTGGGTGCTGCCCTGAATATCAGCCTCGAGACCGAACACCCAGTTGGCCGCCTGCCAGTTGTAACCCGCCTGGACGCCGCCATTGAGCCCGTCAGGCGCGAGGTTGAACGACTCAACAATCGGCACCGCCGGTATGCTCAGCGAGCTGCGATCGCGGCCTGTACCGGACCCGAAATTGCCACCGAGATAGAACCCGGCCCAGTTGGCGGCAGCGACCGGAGCATATGCCTTGCCGCCGATGCGATAGTTCAGGCCGACCCGGAAGATGTTCTCGCGAATTTCGGTATTGATCGGAGCCGTCGCAAGAAGGGTGGAAATGTCGGTCTTGTTGCCGAGATTGAGATAGAGATACTCGATCTTTCCAGTCCAGTTGCCGCCCAGCGACGCTTCGACGCCGCTGCCGAAGACCCAGCCACTTTGCGTGCGGTCGGTGGAGAAGCTGGACGCGAGCGGGCCGATCACCTGCGTCGCGTTGGTCTTGACGTTTCCGAATGCGTAGCCGGCGGTCACATAGCTCAACACTGGACCATTGGCGATGCCGACACGTCCGCGGGCGGTGCCGAACCAGTCGAGCTTCTGGCTGTAGCTTGTCGTAATGGGACCGTTGACAAAACGGGTGTGGTCATCGCTCAGGTCGCCGCCCTGAATATCCGCCTCGACGCCGAAAACAATGGGTCCGAGCACCGAACCCGTCTGCCAGTTGTAGCCGATCTGGCCGCCGCCGAAGCCCCCCTGTGGCGACGCATAGAACGAGTACGGCGAGCCTGAATTGAGCCAGTCGTGTTGAAAGCGATCACGGCCGATGCCGACGCCGGCGTTGACGCCGATGTAGAAGCCGGTCCAGTCGTAGACGGCTGCCAGTGCGGGAGCTTTGGTGTAGGGCCTTGCGGCGAGGTCTGCGGCGATTGTCGGAGCGGAACCAAGGCCAACGAGCGCGGTGGCCAGCAGATACTTCTTCATCTTCATTTACAGCATTCCCAGTCCGGCATTCCCAGAACTTCCCGACGCAAGATTGGTCGGCACTTGGGCAGTGTTTCTACTGGATTCGGATTCTAATGCTGTAGCCTGGCAGCCACATCTTTCCGTGAATTCGCCAGCTCCGAATAACGCGACAATATCCCACCAGAATCATAGGGTTAGAGGCCGATCTTCAGCGCCTTTTTTGGGCCACAACAAACAGCATCGGCGCCATCTTGTCGTCGAATCCCCGGACCTCGCCGCGCTCGATCGACAGCGCGTTCCAGTTTCCTGCCTCGGCATAGGTCGCACGCAGCCAGTCCTGCGAAGGATAATTGTAATAGCGACTGAGCGTGTCGCGGCCGTCGGCGTCACCTTCCTTGTAAGAGGCAAAGAACACGCTGCCCGGTTTCAATGCGCGCCAGATCAACGAAAGCACGGTCGCAAGCTGGTCGCGTGGAACATGCAGCAGGCAGGCATTGGCCCAAATACCGTCGAACGCCTCGACTTCGTCGAGCTCGTGGAACAGCAATGTCTCGACCGGACGGCCGAGGCGCTTTGATGCCACCTCGGCCATTTCCGGCGATCCGTCGGTCGCGCGGACATCGAAACCTCGCGCCAACATTTCAGCGGTGTCGCCGCCTGCCCCGCAGCCGAGTTCAAGAATGATGGCGCCCGGCGGAAGCTGCGCCAGAAACGCCGTCAGCCGCGCCTGACGCGAGGTGATCTCGCGCCCGGCATAGGCCTCGGCATTGCTGCGGTAGAACTGCAGCGTCGCTTCGTCCACCGCAGCACCTCTTGTCACGGAAACAGCGCGATCTGCTCCAGCCCCGCCGTCTCGGGCAGGTCGAACATCAGGTTCATGTTCTGGATCGCCTGTCCGGCCGAGCCCTTCACCAGATTGTCGAGCGTGGAAATGACGATCGCCCGGTTCTTGATGCGGTCTGCGATGACGCCGATCTGCACATAGTTGGAGCCGCGCACATTCTGGGTCTGCGGCAGCACGCCCTTCTTCGCGACATGCACAAAGGGCTCGTTGGCGTAGGCATTCTCCAGCGCGCCGCGCAGATCGTCCGGCGTCGCGCCGCCTGCGAGCTTGACATAGGACGTGCATAGTTCGCCTCGCGCCATCGGGATCAGGTGCGGCGTGAAGTTCACTGTCACCGCAGAGCCGGCGGCGACGCCGATCTCCTGCTCGATCTCGGGCGCATGCCGGTGGGTGCCGACCGAATAGGGCGACAGCCCCTCGCCCGCCTCGCTGAACAGCGTGTTCTGCTTCAGCCCGCGCCCTGCGCCGGTGACACCCGATTTCGCATCGATGACGATGTCGTCGACGTCGATCAGTTTTGCCTTGGCAAGCGGCACCAGCGCGAGCAGCGCCGCGGTCGGATAGCAGCCTGGACAGGCGACGAGCCGCGCCGACGCGATCTTCTCCCGGTAGAATTCGGTCAGGCCATAGACCGCCTCGCTTTGCAATTCGAGCGCCCGGTGCTCATGGCCGTACCATTGCGCATAAGTGTCCTTGTCGCGGAGCCGGAAATCGGCGGACATGTCGAGGACCTTGATCTTCGGATTGGCCTTCAGGACGGCGGCGATGATCTCCTGCGTGGTGCCGTGCGGCAGCCCGCAGAACACCGCGTCGAGGCTGGTCCAGTCCACTTTCTCCCATTCCACGAGTTTCGGCAGGTCCAGCATGAAGAAATGCGGAAAGACATCACCCATCGCCTTGCCCGCATGGGTGTTGGCCGTGAGCGCGGTGATCTCGGCATTCGGGTGCCGCGCCAACAGGCGCACCGCGTCGGCCCCGGTGTAACCGGAGGCGCCGAGAATGCCGATCTTCTTCTTCGAACTCATCACGCGTTCCCTTTACGTCTCGGCAAGGCCGAGCATCAGCCGCATGTTCTGCACGGCTGCGCCAGAGGCACCTTTACCGAGATTGTCGAGCCGCGCGACGAGCACCGCCTGACGATGTTTTTCGCTGGCAAAGACGTAAAGCTCGAGCTGGTTGGTCTCGTTGAGCGCCTCGGGCTCGATCCGCCCGCCTTTGGTCGCCGCGTTCTCGAGCGGCATCACCGAGACGTACTTGCTTCCCGCGTAGCGCTTGGCCAGTGCGGCGTGCAAGTCGGCTCCGCTGGGCTTGCCGAGCAGCGTGTCGAGATGCAGCGGCACCGAGACCAGCATGCCCTGCCGGTAATTGCCGACCGACGGCACGAAGATCGGCCGCCGCGTTAGCCCTGAGTAAAGCTGCGTCTCCGGCAGATGCTTGTGCTCGAAGCCGAGGCCATACAATTCGAAGGACGGCGCGCTGCCATCCTCGAAACTGGCGATCATCGACTTGCCGCCCCCCGAATAGCCCGAGACCGCGTTGATGGTGACGGGATAATCGGCCGGCAACAGACCGGCATCGACCAGCGGCCGCAACAGCGCAATCCCACCGGTCGGATAGCAGCCGGGATTCGAGACTTTTCGCGCGGCCTTTATCTTGTCGGCCTGATCCGGCGTGAGTTCCGGAAAACCATAGGTCCAGTCGCTGGCGACCCGGAATGCGGTCGACGCGTCCAGAACCTTGGGCGCGGACGCGCCCATGCTGTCGATCAGCGCAACGGTTTCCTTCGCCGCGTCGTCAGGCAGGCAGAGGATGACGAGGTCCACCTCCTCCATCAGCGCCCGCTTGGCGCCGGCATCCTTGCGCTTATCCTCGGCGATGCTCTTCACGACGACATCGTTCTGCAACCGCAGGCGCTCCTGAATGCCAAGGCCCGTGGTGCCGGATGCGCCGTCGACGAACACGGCAGGCTTGGTCGAGACGCCGGCGGTTTTCGGCTGGTGGCTATCGGTGAGGGTCATGGCACGGTCCTTTCGAGCTGGTTCGTTTCGTCGGCAAAGGCATTGGGCCGCGCCTCTTTCATCAATCGTGCAATCTCTTGCGCGCCGGCGTCAGCCTGCGCGGCAAGCGATCCCGCAACCGCGGCATAGTCGGTCTCGGACTTGTGCTGGTTCAGCTTGAAGCTGCCTTCAATTTCTTCAACCGTCATCTCAAGACCCACGATCGCCTTCTTCATCGCTTCCAGCCGCCCGGCCGTCATCTTCGACGACAGCCACGGTTTTTTTGGCAGCAGCCGCCCTTCGAACTTGGCGCTGAGCGCCTCGATCTGCGCAGCGAGTTCATCTTCGGACATCGCCCGCACCGGGCCAGTCAGATGCACCGCCTGATAGAGCCAAGTCGGCACCTGATCCGGCGAAACGTACCAGTCCGGCGACACATAGGCATCCGCGCCGTTGACGGCCAGCAGCCAGGACGTCGTCCCGTCCGCGAGCTTTACCAGCGGATTGTGACGCGCAACATGAAACGCCACGCGCGGCGTGCCGTCATTGGCCGAGGTCAGATAGAACGGCAGCGACGAGGCGACCGGCTTTGCGCCATCCCACGCGCAAGCCAGCCCAAAGCCGCGCGCTTCCGCGAACGCGAGGCTCGCGGCGCGGTCGGACTTGAACGGTGGTGGCGTATACATCTCAAACTCCTGCTTGACGTAGGAGCCGCCAGTTCAGTCCGCGATTTCTGGAAAAGGAAGAAGCCGCGGGACCGGATCCGGCGGCAGGGGCGATGATCTTAAACGCAGACGACCGCCCGAACCGCGATGGCGCGGCGGCGGCGAGCGATGGTCGAGGCGTTGATCATGGGCGCGGCTATAAGGCCGCGCCCGCCGGACGTCAAGTTATGACTGCCATTCCGGCGTCAGATCACTGGATTCCACGGTGCCGGGATCAGCCGGTAACCATTGCCGTCCTTCTCGACAAAGCCATTGGCCGGGAACGGATAATGGAAGCCCTGGACCCGCATCTTGTCGGCGACCAGCATGTCGTAGACCCGGCGGCGGGTCTTTTCCGCCAGCGCCGGATCCTGGTCGAACATCAGGTGCCAGCCCGGATTGGCGACGAACAGCGCCGGCAGGTTGGTGACGTCGGACTGGATGAACACCTTGTCGGAGCCGGAGGCGAGCACGAACGAGGTGTGGCCCGGCGTGTGGCCGACAGTTTCCACCGCGGTCAGTCCCGGAGCGACTTCCTTGCCCCATTCGTAGGGCGTGGCCTTCTTGTTCAGGCCTGCCTCGAACACGCGGCGGGCGTTCTTGAACACGGTCTGCATCCGCCCTTCCGGCGCCCGGCTCATTTCGCCGTCATCCATGAAGTATTTCCATTCCGCCGCCGGCACCAGCACTTCGGCATTGGGGAACGCCAGCTTGTTATCGGCGTTCAAAAGCCCGTTGATGTGGTCGCCGTGGAAGTGCGAGATCACCACCATGTCGACCGCATTGGGATCGAACCCGGCGGCGACCATGTTGGTGGCGAACTGTCCGACATTGCCCTTGCTCGAGGCAAAGGCGGCCGCGCCATTGCCGGTGTCGACCACCACGAGCTTGCCGCCGGTGTTGATTACCAGCGGCGCAAACTGGATCGACATCTTGTCCTTTGGCATGAAGTTCTTTTCGAGCACCGCGTTGACTTCGTCCTTCTTGACGTTGAGCACGAAAGTATCGGGCAGCGCGAAATTGTTGACGCCATCCGAGATCGCCGTCACCTGGGCATCGCCCACCTTGTAGCGATAGAAGCTCGGCGCCTGCTTGTCCGCGACCGGAGCTGCGGCCCTGGCGGGCGCTTGCGGCAACAGCGGCGTGGCGGCGAGTGCCGCGGCGCCAGTGAGTGCGTGACGACGTGTCAATTCCATAGTGATATTCTCCCCAGTGAGACGATGGATGCGGTTCGCGGGAATTCGCGTTTCTTGCCTGCCCTTGTTCGGTCGCGGCGGAACCTATCAGCGATTCTGCGTTGGTGCGACGACAGCCGGGCGACGGCAATGCGAAGATGGCTCCAGTATCGTGGGAGCTAACACCCCCGCCGTCAGCTTATTCCAGCATGCCCTACGCCAGACGCCACAGCCATTCGGCGATCTTGCCCATGACGTCGCCGACCAGCAGCAATGCGGCCGACCAGATCAGCGCGGAGACGAAATTGGCGATCTGGAATGGCCAGTAGGACATTTCGAAAATGCCGGCGGCGAGCGGCACCGAGGCGCGCAGCGGCCCGAAGAACCGGCCGATGAAGATCGAGGGCACGCCCCATTTTTTCACGAACTCTTCGCCGCGCGGCAGGATCTCGGGATAGCGCGACAGCGGCCACATCTCGGCGACGTGCTCCTTGTAGCGGTAGCCGACCCAGTAGGAGACCCAGTCGCCGAGCGCAGCCCCAATGCCGCCGGCGAGCCAGACCGGCCAGAAGCTGATGCCGCTGACGCCAATCAGCGCGCCGATCGCAACCAGCGCTCCCCAGGCCGGCACCAGCAGCGAAACGAAGGCAAGCGATTCGCCGAATGCCAGCAGCAGGACGATCGGTGCGGCCCAGGCCTGGTTGTCGCGCACGAAATCAGCCAGCGCGCGCACATAGTCTTCCATATCTTGAGTGCCTTCCCAGCCCCGTTAATGCCGTTGAATTCCTCCGATTCAAGGCTCAGGACAGCTAAGCCAGCCGCTTGCGTGACTTCAAGTCACAATGGCGGGGACGGGTTGTGATTAAAGGCCGCTCGTCCCCTCCCCCGGGGCGTCGTTCCATGTCGTGTCGCCCCCGGTCTTCCGAATGCCGATCAGCTCTGCGGCTGCGGCGGTCGTCGTGGGGGTCGCGGCTTGGCCACACGGGGCGGTGCGGCAGGCTGCAGGGTCACAATGACCGGATTTGGCTTGTGATCCAGCGCCGCGCCGGTCGCAGCATCCACGCCCATTCCGACCAGGCCACCGAGCAGGACATTACCGGCGAAGCCTGCCGCCCCGGTTCCGGGGATCTCCTTGGTCAACGGAATAATCTGCGGCTCATAGCCTTCCTTGCTGACCGTTACGGTGATGTCGGCGTTGCGCTTGGCCTGAACCACGCATGGCGTCACGCAAGCCGTTGGAATATCCAGCCCGGTAATTTCGGCTGTCGCGCCCGCTGGCGTGCTCGAAATGGAAATATTCTCTGTCGTTCCCCGTGTCACCGAGGCACACCCAACACACGGCGCCGCGATTGCGACGGCCAGCACTAGTCTGATAATCATTTGATCGGTCCCCCTGCCCGCCGGAACATTCCGACAACCGCAAAGTGAATGCAAGGGCACACCCGCGCCGACGTTGACATATAGTTATTTGCAAGCCCCGCGCTGCAGCCTTAAGAGCCGCGAAGCGCCCTTGCCCACCGTCACCTTTTGAGCCCATCCGTGGCATAGTCAGACCAACCGATTCGCTCGCGCGAGATCGCGCGCAACACCTAAAGAGCCATGTCCAAGCCATTGAAATCTGCAGCAAAACCTAAATCCGCCAATGACCTCTTCGGCGCGGAATCGAAGGGTCGCGCCGCGCCCAAGGCCGCCTCGCGCGGAACCAGCGCCGAGGCCGGCTATACCGCGGCCGATATCGAGGTGCTGGAGGGATTGGAGCCGGTGCGCCGGCGTCCCGGCATGTATATCGGCGGCACCGATGAGAAGGCGCTGCACCATCTGTTCGCCGAAGTCATCGACAACGCCATGGACGAAGCTCTGGCAGGGCACGCCTCGTTCATCGAGGTGGAGCTGAGCGCCGACGGATTTTTGACGGTCACCGACAACGGCCGCGGCATCCCGGTCGATCCGCATCCGAAATTTCCGAAGAAGTCGGCGCTCGAAGTCATCATGTGCACGCTGCATTCCGGCGGCAAGTTCGACTCCAAGGTCTATGAGACCTCGGGCGGCCTGCACGGCGTCGGCGTTTCCGTCGTCAACGCCCTCTCCTCGCGCCTCGAGGTCGAAGTCGCGCGCAGCCAGAAGCTCTATCGCATGAGCTTCGAGCGCGGTCATCCCAAGGGCAAGCTCGAAGACCTCGGCAAGATCAACAATCGCCGCGGCACCCGCATCCGCTTCAAGCCTGATACCGATATCTTCGGCGCCAAGGCTGCGTTCAAGCCGCAGCGCCTGTTCAAGATGACGCGCTCGAAAGCGTACCTGTTCGGCGGCGTCGAGATCCGCTGGCGTTGCGATCCTTCGCTGTTGAAGGGCGTCGAGGACGTGCCCGCCGAGGATAGCTTCCACTTCCCGGGCGGCCTGAAGGATTATCTCGGCGCGGCGATCCACGCCGACACGCTGGTGCACCCCGATATCTTCTCCGGCAAATCCGGGCGCAACGGCGCCCATGGCGCCTGCGAATGGGCGGTCGCCTGGACCGCGGACGCCGACGGCTTCCTCTCCTCCTACTGCAACACGGTGCCGACGCCTGATGGCGGCACCCACGAATCCGGCCTGCGCAGCGCGATGCTGCGCGGCCTGAAAGACCATGCCGAGCGCATCGGCCAGGGCAAGCGCGCCGCGCCCGTGACGTCGGAAGACGTCATGGTGGGCGCCGCCGTGATGCTGTCGGTGTTCGTGCGCGAGCCGGAATTCCAGGGCCAGACCAAGGATCGTCTCGCCACTGCGGAAGCGCAGAAGATCGTCGAACAGGCGATCAAGGATCCGTTCGACCACTGGCTGTCGGGCAATCCGCTGCAGGCCAACAAGCTCCTGGATTTCGTCATCGAGCGCGCCGACGAGCGGCTGCGCCGCCGGGCGGAGAAAGAGACCTCGCGCAAGACCGCGGTGAAGAAGCTGCGCCTGCCCGGCAAGCTCGCCGACTGCACCAACACGGCAACCGAAGGCTCCGAGCTCTTCATCGTCGAAGGCGACTCGGCCGGCGGCAGCGCGAAACAGGCGCGCGACCGCAAGACCCAGGCCGTGCTTCCCCTGCGCGGCAAAATCCTCAACGTCGCTTCCGCCGGCAAGGACAAGCTGATGCAGAATGCGCAGCTTGCCGACCTGATGCAGGCGATCGGCTGCGGCACGCTCGCGCATTATCGCGAAGAGGATCTGCGCTATTCCCGCATCATCATCATGACCGACGCCGACGTCGACGGCGCGCACATCGCTTCGCTCTTGATCACGTTCTTCTACCGCCAGACGCCGCGGCTGATTGACGAGGGCCATCTCTATCTGGCGGTGCCGCCGCTCTATAAGCTGACCCATGGCAGCAAGTCGGTCTATGCCCGCAACGATGCACACAAGGACACGCTGCTGAAGAGCGAGTTCAACGCCAACGCCAAGGTCGAGGTCAACCGCTTCAAAGGCCTCGGCGAGATGATGCCAGCGCAGCTCAAGGAAACCACCATGGACCCGGCCAAGCGCACGCTGCTCCGCGTGGTGCTGCTGGCCGACGACCGCGAAGGCACCGCCGATTCTGTCGAGCGGCTGATGGGAACCAAGGCCGAGGCGCGGTTCGCCTTCATCTCCGACAAGGCGGAATTCGCCAGCGACGACCTGCTGGACGTCTGAATCGCCAGTTTCAGGCTGTTTTCGGGCGATTTCCGGCCAATTTGGCCGGAAAGCGCCGGTTTATGCCTGTTTTCTGGGCCGTTTCGCAACCGCCGATTTCGATCGCCTGTGTTCCTCACGCAACAGCAATTTGAGCGGAACTGCGTATAGTCACGGTACTGGATTTTGGGAATCGGCGCTCGCGCACCCCAGTGGGGGATCTACTGGGGCCACCTAAGTGAGGAATTTGAAAATGAAGAAGTTGGTGATCGCGCTGGCTGCGGCAGCGACTTTCTCGGCCCCGGCCGTTGCAGCTGACCTCGGAGCTCGCCCTTATGCCAAGGCTCCGGCCCCTGTGGCCGCGGTTTACAACTGGACCGGCTTCTACGTCTTCGGCGGCGGCGGCGGCGGGCTCTGGAACGCCGATAGCAACGTGCAGACGTTCCCCGGCGCTGTTGCACTCACCCGCGACCAGCGGTTTGGCGGCAGCGGCTGGTTCGGAACGGTCGGCGCCGGCTATGACATGCAGTTCGCCGGCCGATGGGTGGCCGGTATTTTCGGTGACGCACAGTTCGGAGATATCCGTGGCTCCCTCGGCGATCCTTTCTTCGGTACCGAAGGCCGTATGAAGCTCGAGACGAGCTATGCCGCTGGTGTGCGACTGGGCTATCTGGTTGCCCCCAATGTGTTGTCTTACGTTAATGCTGGCTACTCTGGTTCAGAGTGGTCGGGCACTACTCAATCCACTGTCTTCGTGCCCGGTGGCCCTGGGTTCTACACCACGCCCTCCTTCGATCGGAATGGATGGTTTATTGGCGGCGGCGTCGAGAACAACCTGGACCTCTTCGGCATCTCGGCTCCCGGCTGGTTCATGAAGACAGAGTATCGCTCTGCTTTCTATGACCGCGTCACCTTGCCCGGGACGGTCACGCCTGCCTTTGGCGGCGGTCCGACCGGCACCGCTGCGACCTTCAAGCCCTGGACGCAGACCATCAGCACCTCGCTGGTCTACCGCTTCAACTGGGGCGGCCCCCCGGTCGCCGCCAAGTACTGATTTCTTCGAAATCGGCAATTCAAAAGCCCCGGCATCGTCCGGGGCTTTTTTTGTTGTCCGGATTTGGGATCTTTTCGAACCGTCTTAGCCGCCAGCCACCGCCGCCTTCAGCGACCGATACGCGCGCCGCAGCGGGCACTCGATCTCGGACCAGTCCGCCTCCATCATCCCCTGCCCGCGCGCGTCGCGCCAGGCCATCGCCTCGGCGCGGCCGATGCCTGATATCACCAGCGACGGATCGTCGGCCCGCTTGCCGTAGGTGATGGCGGCGACGCGGGCGACCGTCAGGCCGTACTGCGCCGGGGCCACGGCTTCGCGCCGCGCCTGCCACCAGTCGAGTTCGAGACGCGCGGCCTCCTCGGCATCGAATCCGCCGGGCGCGGCGGATGCCAGCAGGCGGTAGTAGATCACGAGCGGCGGCAGCGCGGCGTTGGCCGCTTCGCGGGAGCGCGTCGGCTGAAACGCTCTTGCGGCCTGCGCGGCTACCCAGGCGATCCGGAAGCTGTCGAGCGGCGCGAAGCCGAACTGCGTCCGCGACAGCTCGTAGAGATGGTAGAACGGCGCGCCGTAGCGCTTGTCGTAATAGTCGCGCCACATCGCCGTCTCCAGCTGGGCGATTTCAGCCGGCTCGAAGCGGCGCAGATCCGCCTGCCGCGGCAACGACGCGTAGACGCCCAACGCCAATGCGGAAACTAGCGCGAGCGTTGCAATGACGGTTCGGCGGTTCATGACGTCCCTTGAGATGGCGCCGCGACGCCGCCCTTGCGAAGCCGGCCGGCTTTCTATTCGATCGGAAGCTACGGCCGCCGCCGGCAATGGTTTCCAGCGGCGGCCCAGGAAATCGTACGATCGGAACGCACGATACGCCGCGCGGCGCGTAGCAACCGGGACGGCAATCAGGGAGAACAGCCATGGCCCGATCGCTGTCGATTATCGGCTTTCTGGCGCTCGCCATCGGCCTCCTCTGGATCGGTCAAGGCACCGGCGTGTTTCCGTGGCCACCATCGAGCTTCATGATCAATCAACTGCAATGGGCCGGCTATGGCGCCCTGCTCGGCGCCGTCGGCCTAATCCTGATCTGGCAAGGCAACCGCTAGACTGCTTCTCGCTGGTCATGGCCGGGCTTGTCCCGGCCATCCACGTCTTTAAACATCGGCGGCAAGGAAGACGTGGCTGCCCGGGACATAGGCGAGCGCAAGCGACGCCGTCCCTCCGGACGGCTATGCCCGGGCATGACAAGGAAGGGAATCGCAATGACAACAGGACTCTTCGACCTTACCGGCAAGGTAGCCATCGTCACCGGCGGCAATGGCGGCATCGGGCTCGGCATGGCCCGCGGCCTCGCGCAGGCGGGCGCTGCGGTTGCCATCGTCGGCCGCAACGAGGCCAAGTCGGCCGGCGCGGTCGCAGAGCTTGCGCAGGGCAGCGCCAAGGCGATTGCGGTCGCGGCCGACGTCACCGACAAGGCGGCGGTCGCTGCGATGACCGAGCGCATCGTGCGTGAGCTCGGCCGCATCGATATCCTCGTCAACAATGCCGGCATCAACATTCGCAAGCCGCCGCAAGCACTCGACATTGCCGAGTGGAACAGCGTGATCCAGACCAACCTCACCAGTGCCTTCCTGTGCTCGCAGGCGGTCTATCCCGCGATGAAGGCAGCGGGCGGCGGCAAGATCATCAATATCGGCTCGATGATGTCGATCTTCGGCGCCAGCTTCACGCCGGCCTATGCCGCGAGCAAGGGCGGCATCGTGCAGTTCACGCGCTCCTGCGCCTGCGCATGGGCGGCCGACAACATCCAGGCCAACGCCGTACTGCCGGGCTGGATCGACACCGACCTCACCAAGCGCGCCCGCCAGGAGATCGATGGCCTGCACGACCGCGTGCTGGCGCGTACGCCGGCGGCGCGCTGGGGCGCGATCGGCGACTTTGCCGGCATCGCCGTGTTCCTCGCCTCGCCTGCCTCGGATTTCCTCACCGGCACGGCGATTCCGGTCGATGGCGGATATTCGATCATGGGTTGAAGCGCCATCCTCGCACAGGCGACTAAAGAAGAAGCCCCGGACGATGCCGGGGCTTGCTTGCGCTGGGGCGTAGCACGCTCGGTATTTAATTGGCGATCACACACCCCGACGCAGTCAGTTCCAAAACGCCGCCGATCCCGATTCGGAGGTATGCACCCATTGAGCGAGCACGTAATCGCATAAGCGCCGGTAATATATTATAGGGCAGGCGAGTCGAATCGCTGGAATCGTTAAGTGTCACTCGTAATCGGCCTCGATGAAGATCCGTCCCCGGGCGTCGTTTGGGTGGAGGATCGTCGAAACCTCGATGTTTTGCCCGCTTCCCAACCGAATTTCGGCGATGCCTTGGTCCTCACGCGTCGAAGGTTTGCGACTGTGGCGTGCAGGTGACAGCCTTGGTGCGACTCCTGGGCTATGTTGCATCCACATCAATTGCCCGCATTACTTGTCTGAAAATTGGGGAACACAATGAAAAAGCTCGCTATCGCCGCCGCCGCCCTGGTCATCGGCACCGCCAGCGCTTCGGCCGCTGATCTGGCTGCCCGGCCTTACACCAAGGCTCCCGTCGCGCCTGTCGTCGCCGTCTACAACTGGACCGGCTTCTACATCGGTGCACAGGTCGGTTACGCCTGGGGTGACAACAGCACCCGTGAGTTCGTCACCGTAACGGGCCTGCCCACTGGCTTCAATCAGGGTTTCAACACTGACGGCTTCGTCGGCGGTGGTCACCTCGGCTACAACTGGCAGTTCGGTCAGTTCGTCTTCGGTCTCGAAGGCGACATTGAAGGCGCCGACATCAATGGCGGCTATCGCCTGGCAAACCTCAACGGCACGGACTTCCGGATCGATGCTCAGGCCTCTATCCGTGGTCGCCTCGGTGTGGCCTTCAACAACTCGCTGCTCTACGTGACCGGCGGTGCGGCCTGGGCCGATATGGACCACACCTACGTCTTCGCGAACACCCTGTTTGAAACTCACTCCACCACCCGCACCGGCTGGACCGTGGGCGCAGGCTGGGAATACGGCTTCACGCCGAACTGGTCGGCCCGTCTCGAGTACCGCTACACCGATTTCGGCAACTTCCGGAACAACTCGGTCTTCTCGTTCCCCGGCTTCACCTACGAGCATGACCCGGTGTTCCATACCGTGCGTGGCGGTATCAGCTATCGCTTCGGCGGTCCGGTCGTCGCGAAGTACTGATCCGGCTACCTGATAGCCTCAACAGCTCAAAGCCCCGGCATCGCCCGGGGCTTTTTGTTGCCTAGAGCATGATCCGGAAAAGTGTGCAGCGGTTTTCCGAAAAGATCATGCTCAAACAAAAAGATAAAGCGGGATGACGATTCGAAGAAAAGTCATCACGCTTTAGTCGGGCACTAACTAGCCGCCCGGCGACTGCACGTGCTCGGGCCGCACGCCCAGGCCCACAAATCGCGCCGTTATGCCTTGCAGCCAGGGCACCTTGGTGACCAGCCGCATCACGAACGGAACCTTCAGCGGCTGGTTTCCCGGCTTCAGCGCCGCGTTGACGATGTTGTTCTGCACGACCACCTGCATCCGCTGCGTCATCCGCACCGGAAACGTGCGGCGCCGGCGCACCGCGTCGAGTTCATCCTCCGATGGACAGCCGCTCACCAGCTTCGATGCCAGCAGGTTCGCGGTCGCGACCGCATCCTGCACCGCGAGGTTGACGCCGACCCCGCCGATCGGCGACATCGCGTGCGCAGCGTCGCCGATGCACAACAGCCCCGGCCGCGTCCAGCGCTCCAGCCGGTTGACTGCAACGGTCAACAGCTTGACGTCGACCCAGCTCTTCACCTCGGCGAGTCCGGGTTTGAGGATTGGCGCCATCCGCGCAATGTCGTCGAGCAGCGCGGGCAGTCCCCTCGCCTTCACCGCATCATGCTGCCCCTTGGGAATGACGAACGCGCATTGCCAATAGTCGCCACGGTCGAAGGTCACCATCATCTTGCCGGGCTCGACCCGGGCGAACAGGTTCTCGCTTTCGCCCTCCCGCTTGCCGGCGCGAAACCACAGCACATCCATCGGCGCGCCGATTTCCTCGACCGCAAGGCCCGCGCGCTCGCGCAGCAGCGAATGGCGGCCGTCGCAGGCAATGGTGAGATCCGCCTCGATATCGATCACGCCATCCGGCGTCCTTGCCTTGACGCCGGAGATACGCTCGCCGTCGCGAAGCAGATCGATCGCTTCGGTCGACATCATCACCTTGAGTGAAGCGAAGCGCTTGCCGCTCTCGCGCAGGAAGTTGAGAAAGTCCCACTGCGGCATGAAGGCGATGAAAGGATATTTGACTTTGAGCCGGCCCAGATCGGCAATCCGCACGGCCTCTCCCCCGAACATGCCTTCCATCTTCTGCAGGCGCTGATGTGGCAGCTTCAGGAATCCGTCGATCAGCCCAAGCTCGTCCATCACCTGCAGCGTGGATGGATGCACGGTGTCGCCACGAAAATCGCGGAAGAAGTCGGCGTGCTTCTCCAGCACCACGACCTCGATGCCGGCGCGTCCGAGCAGATATCCAAGCATCATGCCGGCCGGCCCGCCGCCGACGATGCAACAGCGCAGTTTCATCGCGCTACCCCATCAATCGTGTTACGCGAATTGTATAGGGTATCTTCCAGCCCAAGGGAATTGGTCGCGAATTGGTCGCCGCCGCTGAGGCGCGTACTTTGCCGTCGATATTGCTTAAGGCCGGCTCATGCCTGCCTGCTCTGATCCGCAGCCTGAAGCAAATTGAGACTGCGCACGCGCGACCATGCCGCCCACTACCCCGACGCCGAGAACGTAGATCCAGCCTTCGTGGAAATCGAACAGGTGCGAATTGAACAGCGAACTGACGAAGTTCTGAACCACGACCACCATTCCAATCCACGCCGCAAGCGTCGAACCCCGAAACAGCTGCAGGTGAAAGTACCACATCGCATACAGGATAAGGCAGCCGAGCACGCCCCACTGGATGGCGGCGTAAAGCGTCTGGTTGTGCGGGTTGCGAATGGACCAGCCCCACTCGCCGCTCTTGCCTTCAGCTTCTCGTTCAAACAGCTGCTTGGTCGATCCGGTACCGTGACCGAAAATCGGCGACTCCGAAATCGATCTGACCGACGCGCGCCAATACGCCAGCCGCAGGCCGTTCGAGGTCGCAGCCGGAGTTGCTGCATTGGAATCCACAGTGACCTGCGAGTCCTGCACCGTGCGCTCGACGCGGTCGCGCAGATAGGGTGACGTGAACAGAACAGCACCCTCGACGATCGCCGCGAACACGAGCAGATAGATTGCGTGTCGCCGGTTCAGATATTTGAAGGAAAAAAAGACCAACAGCACGGGGAAGCAGACCAGCGTGGTGCGCGACGTCGCCACAAACCGCATGTCGCAATAAAAGCCCAACATGATGGCTGCGAGCGAGATAGCCCAGGCGCGATGGCCGTTTGCAGCAAATGACAGCAGCAGCGGCGCCACGGCAAACAGGCACAACGCGAATTCGTGGCTTTGGTCGATGTAGTTTCTGACGGGGACTCCGGCCATGCCGCCCGGCGAAGGCTTCCAGTCCGCGAAATATGTCGCCCATGACACACCCATGAGGAGAACGCAGGAAGCCAGGAAGGCGATCAGCACCCAGTGCCCGCGCTCCGAACGCTGGTAGTGATAAATGAGAAGCGGAATGGCCAAGAGCTTTACGACGGGACTGAGCCCCAGCAATTTTGCCGCAGCAGTATCGCCGGCCCAGAGAACGCCGAGGAGCGCCAGTGCAAAGAAGGCCAGAGGCACGGACCGCGCCGGAGCACGCAAGGATTCGAAGAACGCCGGCCAGTGGATCGTGGGCAGCACGATGGCCAGCCACACCGCCGTAAATACCGAGACCGCTGTCGTCGACCATGGCAGCGCGGCTGCGGCCAGTGCCGGGTAAACATCAACACTAAGCAACCAGAACCGGGACAGCGGCCAGGCCGCAACTAACCCTGGAATTCCCGGTCTCAAGACTGGAGTGGCGGCTAACTCTGACATACGCAACACAACTCAAAACAGATTTTACAAACGAAGCTGCAACTGCAGCGACACCGCAGATGTCCGAAATGATCGTCTCTTCGAGGTGTCGGCTAATCCACTTGGATGCAGGCACATGATGGCCAAAAGAGGAGCCATTTCGGCCGGCGATATGGTGAACATCCGGCCTTTTATCGCGGCCGCTGTACCGCTGCCCTGCACTCGTCCGCTTCGCGCCGCGCAGGTACCTCATTCTGCGCGCATTGGTTGATGCAACATTGGGGACAAACGGATCAAAAAGCCGCCGCGCGAAAACTGAAATTTGCGCAGCCATTTCAAGCTGATTTGGGCAGTCCAGTCGTCGGCCGAAAAATATACTGCTTTCCCTCGCACCCAAATCAGTGGCTATTTCCACCCGTCTCGACCCGGCAAGAGGGGCGTATCGCGATCGTCACGAACGCGGGACGGGATGCGGTGGACGCGACAGCGTCAGGCGCGAGACGTTGTTCGCAGGGCGGATTCTTCCGTGAGCGAGCACCGCGCGCAGGATGACGGCGCTTGTTGCGTACGGCAAAACCGTGTGGTCCTGACACCCGTGGCTGGTGCCAAGCTGCCGGTGACTATTCTGATCCAACCGGATCGATGCGTCATCAAGCCGGCAGTGACGGAGGCCAGAGGAATTCGGCTCCGGGGAGATCACGGCATAAGCCGTCAACCCATTGCGCAGGGAATGCCGGCGTGCCTCGGCTGTACCTGTATGCTCGTGTGCGCATTTCTTTCCACACTTTGTACACGAGACCGCGGGTGCAGCAAGCACCCGGCATTCCCTGCTCCCTCGTTTGGAGGGAGGAAAGAAGGTTGATGCAAACCTCGGGCGCGGTGCGCCGCGAGAATGCAAAGGTCTGTCCACCGTCATTGCTGCGGAGCGAAGCAATCCATTGTCGCCGAGCATGCCGAAGGATGGATTGCTTCGTGGAGCCTGTCATCGGGCGGCGCTTCGCGCCGACCCGTTGGCTCGCAATGACGTGGAAAGGCCGCGGTGTACTGGGTACCCGCCTGCGCGGGCTATAACACCGGCAAGAACTCTACCGCCTGAAACTCTTGATCTCCGACACGCTGCCGTCGCGGTACGTCAACTCCACCGAAACCGACCTGGTCGCCGGGGCGAGCTTCAAATACGGCGTCGCATCATGCGGAATGGCGATGGGATCGCGGGGATCGCAAGGCGGCATTTTCAAAACCTTGTCCGGCACCGCGGAGTCGATGCCGACGCGCACCTCGCGGATCGCGCAGCGATACGACATCAGGTGCGTGTAATAGACCAGCAGCCCGTTGAAGTCGCGGAACGACAGCCAGCTTGTCGCCGTCATGTCGAGGATCTTGCGCTGGTCGCGGATCAGCGCAGCTTCAGGATCGAATCGGATCGGAAACGGCCCCTGCAACTCGCCATTGGTGTCGACATAGCGCACCTGGATCACGGCAGCCGGTGCATCGGCCGGCAGTTCGATCGACGGGTTGGGCATCCGCTTGCGGGTGCGCGGGTCGAGCGTGTCCATGAACCCGGTCTCGCGGAAATTGCCGCTATCCCCGATCCGCCAGGAAATGCCGAGCGTCGGATCGGCGATCGAGAACACCACGGTCCATCCGCCGTTGTGGCGAGAGAACATCGCGATCGGCGCGTTGATGGAATCGTTCTGCGGCTTGAGTTGCTGCACCGGCGGCAACGCCGCAAGCTTTTGCAGCGGCTCGGCGGATTGCGCTGCAGCCTCGGGCTGCGCTTTTGCAAGCCCGTTCAGAAAAACGTCGTCGACCATCTGGTCGAAATAGACCGGGATCTGCTTGTGACGGACGGTCTCCGCCAGTTCGCTGACCGCGCGCCGCGTGCGCTGCGCGACCTGAACGAGGTTCGCGCCGGGCTGCGTCAGCTCCTTGGCGAAGGTGCGCGTGAACACCGAATTGGGATTGGCGTCGTCATTGGAGAGCCGGTCGAGCGCGGTCTGCCGCGGACCGGCCGAGAAGATCGAGAACACGCCTTCCGGCAATTGCGTCATCGGTGCGAGACCGCCGCCGCCGGCAACCGCGCGCGTGCCGGGACGCTCGAACGGATTGTTGCGGCAGGCGTCGAACACCAAAATGGCGGTGCGCACCTTGCGGTTCTGCAGCCGTTCGATGATGCGGTCGGCGAGGATCGAGGCGTCGCGCACCAGCTCCTCCTGCCCTTCGGTTGCCGGCGGCACGTCGGTCGGCAGCAGGAAGTTCTGGCCCGCGATTTCGAAACCGTGGCCCGCGAAGAAGAAGAACGCGGTGTCGCCGGCATCGACCGCCTTGTCGAACGCCAGCAACGTCTGGCTGAACGCCTGCCGGCTCTGGTTCTCCGCCACCATCACCGTGAAGCCGAGCTGCTTGAGCGTATCGCCCATGGTGCGGGCGTCGTTGACCGCCTTCTGCAGCTTGGGCACGTTCCGGTAGTCGTTGTTGCCGACCACCAGCGCAACGCGCTTTTCCGCACACGCGGGCGCGGCGAAGACTGCGATGCACGTTGCGAGGCTCGTCACCGCGAGCAGTCTGGTAAGCCAACCCTTCATGGAATTCCCCATCCGCACGATTCGTCCTTTGGGCCGTGCGATACCGCTTCATGCCATAGTCGGCGGCCCGTTGCCCACGGTTCAACAGCTTCTCTTGATTGGAATGGGATGGCCGGATTTGACGGCCAAATGACGGTTTTTGCCGTTATTTGTGCGAAAACATTAAGCTTTTTGGGCTTCAATGGGGGTTCCTAGATTGACTTTGGTCATTTCGACCCTATGTTCGCGCTCAACGCGGCCTTGGATCGAAACGCGATTCCCTAGGTTAGCCGCTCGTCTGCGTAAGTCAGAGCCCCCAGCTTTTCAAAGCGCGCCGTTTCGGGGCAAAACGCGACAGCCTTTTTACCCTCGATTCCGAACGGCGGTGTCGACTAGAGGCTCAATGTCTTTTTCCAATCTCGGCCTTTCCGATAAGGTCCTCGCCGCAGTTGCGGCCACCGGGTACACCACCCCCACCCCCATCCAGGAACAGGCAATCCCGCACGTTCTGGCCCGCCGCGACGTCCTCGGCATCGCCCAGACCGGCACCGGCAAGACCGCCGCCTTCGTCCTGCCCATGCTCACGCTTCTGGAAAAGGGCCGCGCCCGGGCACGAATGCCCCGCACCCTGATCCTCGAACCGACCCGCGAACTCGCAGCTCAGGTCAAAGAGAACTTCGACAAATACGGCGCCGGCCAGAAACTCAACGTTGCGCTCCTGATCGGCGGCGTCTCGTTCGGCGACCAGGATTCCAAGCTGACCCGCGGCGTCGACGTCCTGATCGCAACCCCAGGCCGCCTGCTCGACCACACCGAGCGCGGCGGTCTCCTTCTCACCGGCGTCGAACTGCTGGTGATCGACGAAGCCGACCGCATGCTGGACATGGGCTTCATCCCCGACATCGAACGCATCTGCAAGCTGGTGCCGTTCACACGCCAGACGCTGTTCTTCACCGCAACGATGCCGCCGGAAATCAGCCGCATCAGCGAAACCTTCCTGCACAATCCCGAGCGCATCGAAGTCTCCAAGCCCGCCACGACCGCGACAGGCGTATCGCAGTTTCAGGTCGGTTGCGGCCGCGAGCCACACGAGAAGCGCGAAATCCTTCGCCGCCTGTTGCGCGACGCCAAGGATCTCAACAACGCGATCATCTTCTGCAATCGCAAGCGCGAAGTCGCCGTCGTTTACAAATCGCTGCAGAAGCACGGCTTCAGCGTCGGCGCTCTGCATGGCGACATGGACCAGTCGGCGCGCACCGCGGCGCTCGATCAATTCCGCAAGGGCGAGATCCCGTTGCTAGTTGCCTCCGACGTCGCCGCACGCGGCCTCGACATTCCCGCCGTCAGCCACGTCTTCAATTTCGACGTGCCGCATCATGCCGACGACTACGTGCATCGCATCGGCCGTACCGGTCGCGCCGGACGCGCCGGCACCGCGATTTCGATCGTAACCTCGCTCGACAACAAATCGATCGCTGCGATCGAACGACTGATCGGGAAAAACATTCCCCCCGCCGAAGGCGATTACGCCGTGCACTCGGAGACGTCCGAGGACGGCGATCAGCCGCGCGAACATCGCTCGCGAGAAGGATCGCGCGGCGGCCGCAAGCCGCGGCGCGAACGCGAGCCGCGAGCCGCCAGGGGTTCTGATAAGCGCGGCGACAAGAGCGCCGAGCGCGAACCGCGGCCCGCCAAGGGCACGGGCCGCAACGCCAGACCGCAGCCTGAGGCTGGAGCCTTTACGCCGCCCGCCGCTGCGCAGCCTTCGCGGGTGCCCTCGATCGGACGGCCTGAGCCGCGGCGTGCCCATCGCGAGATCGAATCGGAGCCCGCCGATCACTCGCATCTTCCCGCATTTCTTTTGCGGCCCGTTCGCGCCCGCGTCTGACCGGCGTCGAACCCGACGGCCGGAAGCATTTACCGGCCGTTCATCCTCCTCCGTTAACTTGGCGGCGATAATTTAGTCATTGCTGCTGCCCGGCAACGACCGGCGCTGCTCGTTATTGGGGACGGATCAGTGGTCAAGCTGCTGGACGAACACGAACGCACGATGGCGTTTGCCGAAGTTGCGTTGGGCCAGATCAAGTCCCTCCGCCAGACCGCCGTCCCGCGCAACTATGAAATCTGGTACGTCTACGCGACCGGATACAACGCCCAGCTTAACAAGATCATCAACGAGACGCTGGCGCGCAACGGCAAGCTCAGCGAAGCCGATCTCGAACAGATCTACGAGACCTACCTCTCCCACATCAAGGCATCCGACCGCATCGACAAGGTCGGCGCGCGCGTGATCGGCGAGATCGACGACGTGATGACGCTCATCACCGAAGCGCTCGCCATGTCGCAGAGCTATGACTCCAGGCTGAGCGGCGCGAACGAGAAACTTAAGGCAGCCAAGAGCCGCGATCAGATCAAGGCGGTCGTTGACGGCCTCTTGAAATCGACACGCGAGATGCAGGAGACCAACAAGGCGCTGGAGAACCGGCTGGCGCTGTCGAAGACCGAGATCAGCAATCTTCAGCACAGCTTAGAGGCGATCCGCGCCGAAAGCCTGACCGACCCGCTGACCGGATTGGGCAACCGCAAATATTTCGACCGCTCGATCGAGATGGCGGTGCGGACGGCGCTGGCGAACGGCGAGCCGCTGTCGCTCCTGATGTTCGACATCGACCATTTCAAATCGTTCAACGATTCCTACGGTCATCTCACCGGCGATCAGGTGCTGCGGCTGGTTGCGATGTCGCTGAAGCAGACCATCAAGGGCCAAGACATCACTGCCCGTTACGGCGGCGAGGAATTCGCGGTCGTGCTGCCGAATACCGGGCTGCGGCAGGCGCTGACGGTTGCCGACCACATCCGCCGCGCGGTGATGGCGAAGGAGTTGAAGAAGAAATCCACCGGCGAGATTCTCGGCCGCGTCACCATCTCCGTCGGCGTCTCCATGCTGAAACCGGATGATGATACGGATTCGCTGATCGAGCGCGCGGACGCCTGCCTCTACGCCGCCAAGCGCAACGGCCGCAACCGCGTGATCTGCGAAGTCTACCCCGAATACGCCGACGAGACCCGCAGCCAGGTCGCCTGAGGGAATCTATTTGCGCGGCGCCGTCCTCGTCCGCGCGGCCTTCCTCGCCCCCGTCGCCTTCCGCTTCGCAGCCGGCTTGCGCGCAGCCTTCCCCGAAACCTTCGCCTTCGCTGCCTTGCGCGCCTTCGGCCGCTTGCGCAGGGCCGCGCGCTGCGCCGCGGCCAATGCCGCCCTCGCCCATCCGGCCAGTTCCTCGGAATCGTCGAACAGCCGTGCCGGCAATTGCCAGTACGAGTTCACAGTGACCGTCTTGGCCCGCGTCTGATACTGAAACGGCTGCGAGCCTTCCGCTTCGAATTGCGGAATGGTCTGGTCATCGGCGCGGAAATAGAGACCTGCCCTGAGGGCGAGCGCGAAATTGGTGCCGTCGGCGGAAATGCCAAAGCCTGAAAACATCGGGCGGATGGTGACGGGGCCGAAATCGGCAAACAGGTCGGTCAGGAATTCGCGATCCATTTGCTCACCGCCCCGGCGATGCGATCGCTACACCTTCGCCGGCGTCAGTTGCACCGACTCGCCGCAGCCGCAGGCGGAGACCTGGTTCGGATTGTTGAAGATGAACTGGGCCTGCATTTTGTCGGCTTTGTAGTCCATCTCGGTGCCGAGCAGGAACAAGACCGCCTTGGGATCGACCAGGATCTTGACGCCCTTGTCCTCGACCACTTCGTCGGTCGGACGAATCTCGTGGGCGTATTCCACCGTATAAGACTGGCCGGCGCAGCCGCCGTTTTTGATGCCGACGCGCAAGCCGACGATCTCGGAATCGGCGCGCTTGGTCAGTTCCGTGATCCGGGTAGCGGCAGCCTCGGTCAGTTTCATGACCTGCGGACGGGGCCGCGGCTTCGGCTTGGACTGGATGCTGGTATCCATTGCGGTCGATCTCCGGCGTCGCCTCATGGCGACGAGCTATCATAGCATTAAAATAACAACGAAATTCCCAGTGTGAAGGTCTCTCGTCATGAACTCAGTCAGAACCCGTCGAAACAAGCCGCAAGCTTCCTAGTAAATCGCCCATATTCCCGGCGTCGCCAGTTCCAGCAGGTGATTGTCGGGATCACGGAAATAGATGCTCTTGCCGCCGCGCGGCCAATCCGTCCTGCCCTCGATCGCGACATCGTGCTCACCAAGCGACTTTTCCCAGGCCGGCAGTTCGGCCGCCGCGATGGCAAAGGCCATGTGGATCGGGCCGCTGCCGTCATGTGGCGGAATTGTCCCGCCGGGCAACTGGATCGGCTCGGGTGTTGAGCCGCGGAGAAAGAGCAGCAGCACGCTCCGGCCACCGATATCGTAAGCAAGAAACCGCGAATCCGCCGTCAGCGGCACAAGCCCGAGAACCTTCTCGTAAAACGCGCGGGCGCGGTCGAGGTCATCGACGTAAAGTGCAGTTTCGATGACGCCGGATAGCTGCGGCAACGGATCCCTTCACCACATGTTGAGGACGAGGCGCGCCTCGTCGGACATGCGATCCGGCGTCCAGGCCGGATCCCACACCAGATTGACATTCACGACGCCGACGCCGGGCACGCTGGCGATGGCGTTCTCCACCATGGTCGGCAGCTCGCCGGCCGCGGGGCAGTTCGGCGTGGTCAGCGTCATCGTCACGTCGACGGCGCGATCGTCCTTGAGGTCGACCTTGTAGATCAGGCCGAGTTCGTAGATGTCGGCCGGGATTTCAGGATCGAATACCGTCTTCAGCGCGGCGACAATTTCGGTCCCTAGCCGCTCGGTTTCCTCCGGCGGCAGCGCCGACTGGGTTTCCATGTTGGCGGTTTTGACTTCGGCCGTATCACTCATGAGAACAATTCCCGCGCCTTCATCAGCGCCTGTGCCAGATGGTCGACTTCTTCCCGGGTATTATACATTCCAAACGACGCCCGGCAGGTGGCTGTGACGTTGAACCGCTCTAAAAGCGGCATCACGCAATGGGTGCCGGCGCGCACCGCAATGCCCTGCCGGTCGATCACGGTCGCGACGTCATGGGCATGCGCGCCCTTCATCTCGAAGGAAATCACGGGACCCTTGTTACGGGCGGTGCCGATCAGTCGCAGTGAGTTGATCTCGCGCAGTCGCTCCTGAGCATAGGCAAGCAGGCCCTCCTCATGCGCGGCGATGCGCTCCTTGCCGATCGAGTTGACGTAATCGATCGCAGCGCCCAGCCCGATCGCCTCGACGATCGGCGGCGTTCCGGCCTCGAACTTGTGCGGCGGGTCGCCATAGGTGACCCAATCCTTTGCCACCTCGCGGATCATCTCGCCGCCGCCGTTGTAGGGCCGCATCGCCACCAGGTGCTCATGCTTGGCATAGAGCGCGCCAATCCCGGTCGGGCCATAGATCTTGTGGCCGGTGAAGGCATAGAAATCGCAACCGAGGTCCTGTACGTCAATCGGCAGGTGGACCGCGCCTTGCGCGCCGTCGACCAGCACCGGAATGCCGCGGTCATGAGCGAGTTTCACGACTTCCTTGATCGGAACGAAGGTGCCAAGCGCGTTCGACATTTGGGTGATCGCGACGAGCTTGGTGCGCGGCGTCAGCAGCTTCTCAAATTCCTCGATCAGGAAATTGCCTTCGTCGTCGACCGGCGCCCATTTGATCACCGCGCCATGGCGCTCCCGCAGGAAGTGCCAGGGCACGATGTTGGAGTGGTGCTCCATGATCGAGAGCACGATCTCGTCGCCCGGCTTGATGTTGGGCTCGCCCCAGGACGATGCCACGAGATTGATGGCCTCGGTGACATTGCGGGTGAAGATAATTTCTTCGCTGCGCGCCGCATTGATGAATTTCGCCACCTTGGCGCGGGCGCCCTCGTAAGCCTCGGTCGCAGCATTGGCGAGGTAATGCAGGCCGCGATGCACATTGGCGTACTCGGTCTTATAGGCTTCCGTCATGCGGTCGAGCACGGCGGTCGGCTTCTGCGCGGAAGCAGCGTTGTCGAGATAGACCAGCGGCTTGCCATAGACCTTCATCGCCAGCGCGGGGAAATCTTCCCGCACGCGGGCTACATCATAGGCGCCATTCTTGACCGCCGGATGCTGCGTCATCCCCGTGCCTCCAGCCAACGATGCGCGGCAGCGATCGCAAGCTCACGCAGACCGTCATTGACGATCGATTCAATCGCTTCGCCCGCAAACGCCTGGATCAGCAGCGCCTGAGCTTCCTTTTCGGACAGGCCGCGGGCGCGCATGTAGAACAGCAGGCTCTCGTCGAGCGCGCCGGTGGTAGCGCCATGGCCGCAGGTGACGTCGTCGGCGAAGATTTCGAGCTCCGGCTTGTTGTCGGCCTCGGCCTCGTCGGACAGCAGCAGCGCCCGCGTCATCATCTTGGCGTCGGTCTTCTGCGCATCGGGACGCACGATGATACGGCCCTGGAACACCGAATGGGCGCGGTCGTCGGCGACGGCGCGGAACACCTCACGGCTAGCGCAATGCGGCACCGCGTGATCCATGAACAGTGTAGTGTCGGCATGCTGGCGGCCATTGAGCAGATTGACGCCGTTGGTCTCGACCCGGGAATGCTCTCCCGCGAACGCAATCGTCGCCTGATAGCGGCTGACGGCAGCGCCCGAGGTCATGCCAAAGGTGTTGAAGTGGGCATGCGCCCCCAGCGTGACGACGGCGGAGGAAATGTTGAAGGCCTCGCGGCCGTCCTCGACCAAGCGAACCTGATCGAGCCGCGAATTATCGCCGATCGTAACGATCAGCGAGTCGTGAACCTGATAGGCTTTCGCGCCATCGGCCGCAATGTAGCTTTCGACCAGCGTCACGCCGGCATCCTTGCCAAGACGCAGCAGCGAGCGGGTGAACATCGCCGCGGGTGCGGCGCCGCTGGCGACATGAATGATTTGCAGCGGTTGCTTCAGCACCAGGCCGTTGGCAATCTCGATCACCACGCCATCGGTCATCATCGCGCTGTTGAGCGCGACCATCGGATTGGTGTTGTCGGGCGTGAGGAGCTCTGCTTGCAGTACGGCGTCGCCGGCTTCCAGCACGTCTCGCAGGGTGCGGACGGCAAGGCCCCTCTCCAGCCCATCCAGTTCGGAAAGCTTTGGCGCGAAAACGCCATCCACCAGCACCAGCCGGCGCGCGCCCTTGATCGCCTGCACTTTTACGGCCGTTGCAGCCCGCTTCAGCGCTGCAGCATCCGGCGCAGGAGCAAGCGGCAGCACTTCGCGCATGAGCGCGCGCAGGTCGGTGTATTTCCAGTCCTCTATCCGCCGGTGCGGCAGGCCCACACGATCATAGGCCTCGAAGGCGGCGCTTCGCGCCTCGGCGATCCTGCCGGTGCCCGGCAGCCGGTCGCGCGCGATGGCGAAGCTGTCGCTCAGCGCGCGTCCGGTCTCGTTCTTTGCCAAAGCCAAATTCATCACGATACCTGTCAGGCTGCGTCTTCGAACTGCGCGTAGCCCGAAGCCTCGAGCTCCAGCGCCAGATCCTTGCCGCCGCTTTTGACGACCCGGCCCTTCGACATCACGTGCACGAAATCAGGCACGATGTAGTTCAGCAGCCGCTGGTAGTGGGTGATGACCACCATGGCACGGTCCGGCGAACGCAGCGCGTTGACGCCGTCGGCTGCGATCCTGAGCGCATCGATGTCGAGGCCGGAATCCATTTCATCGAGAATGCAGACAGCCGGCTCGAACAGCGCCATCTGCAAAATCTCGTTGCGTTTCTTCTCGCCGCCGGAGAACCCGACATTGACGCCGCGCTTGAGCATGTCCTGCGGGATGTTGAGCGACTTCGCGACCGCGCGGACCTTCTTGAGGAATTCCGGAGACGAAAGCTGGCTCTCGCCGCGAGCTTTGCGCTGGGCGTTCAATGCAGTGTGCAGGAAATTCCAGGTGGTGACGCCGGGGATTTCGACCGGATACTGGAACGCCAGGAACACGCCCTTGGCGGCGCGCTCATCCGGCGACATCTCAAGGAGGTCCTCGCCCCTGAACAGGATCTGGCCGTCGGTGACTTCGTAGCCCGGCTTGCCGGCGATCACATGCGACAGCGTCGATTTGCCCGAGCCGTTCGGCCCCATGATCGCGTGCACCTCGCCCGGATTCACGGCGAGCGTCAGTCCGTGGAGAATTTCGTTATCCTCGACACGAACCTTCAGGTCTTTCACTTCAAGCAACGCAGTCATCTTGTTTCCTTGTGGCCTATAACGCCCGAATAAAAGCCGGAATAAAAGCCCAGACGAAGAAGCCCAGGGCCCCACAACCGGCAGCCAATTTGCCCAATTCGGCTACATCAACCCATCCCGCCAAGCTGCCAATCAGAGCCGCAAAGGCTCCAGCGATCGCAACAAACAAAAAGATCGCAAACGGCGCAAAACGAACAAATGCGAAGATGTTGCTGATCATCTGGGCTTATCCGACACTGCCCTCCAGCGAGATCGAGATCAGCTTCTGCGCCTCAACCGCGAACTCCATCGGCAGTTGCTGCAGCACATCCTTCACGAAGCCGTTGACCACGAGGCCGACCGCTTCTTCCTGCGAAAGGCCGCGCTGGACGCAGTAGAACAGCACGTCCTCGGAGATCTTCGACGTCGTCGCTTCGTGCTCGAAGGTCGCCGACGAGTTCTTCGCCTCGACGTAAGGGACGGTGTGCGCACCGCATTTGTCGCCGATCAGGAGCGAATCGCACGCCGTATAGTTGCGCGCGCCGGTGGCCTTCCGATGGGCGGTGACGAGGCCGCGATAGGTGTTCTGCGAGACGCCCGCGGCGATGCCCTTGGAGATGATCCGGCTGGTCGTGTTCTTGCCGAGGTGGATCATCTTGGTGCCGCTGTCGACCTGCTGGTGACCGTTCGAGATCGCGATCGAGTAAAATTCGCCGCGCGAATTGTCGCCGCGCAGGATGCAGCTCGGATATTTCCAGGTGATCGCCGACCCGGTCTCGACCTGGGTCCAGGAGATCTTCGAATGGTTGCCGCGGCAGTCGCCACGCTTGGTGACGAAATTGTAGATGCCGCCCACACCCTCGGAATTGCCGGGGTACCAGTTCTGCACCGTCGAATATTTGATCTCGGCGTCATCGAGAGCCACGAGTTCAACGACGGCGGCATGCAACTGATTCTCGTCGCGCTGCGGTGCGGTACAGCCTTCGAGGTAGCTGACGTAAGAGCCCTTGTCGGCGATGATCAGCGTGCGCTCGAACTGGCCGGTGTTGCGCTCGTTGATGCGGAAATAGGTCGACAGCTCCATCGGGCAGCGCACGCCCGGCGGCACGTAGACGAACGAGCCGTCCGAAAACACCGCCGAGTTCAGCGTCGCAAAATAATTGTCCGAGGTCGGCACGACCGATCCGAGATACTGCTTCACCAGTTCGGGATGCTCGCGGATGGCCTCCGAGATCGGCATGAAGATCACGCCGGCCGCCTTCAGCTCTTTCTGGAACGTGGTCGCCACGGAAACCGAGTCGAACACGGCGTCGACCGCGATCTTGCGCTCGCCTTCCGGCTTCACGACGCCTTCCAGCACCTCGACTTCACGCAGGGGGATGCCGAGCTTCTCGTAGGTCTTGAGGATTTCCGGATCGATTTCGTCCAGCGAGCCGATCTGCTTCTTCGGCTTCGGCGCGGAGTAGTAATAGAGATCCTGGTAGTCGATCTTGGGGTAGTTGACGCGCGCCCAGGTCGGCTCGGTCATGGTCAGCCAGCGGCGATAGGCCTCCAGGCGCCATTCCAGCATCCAGGCCGGCTCGTTCTTTTTCGCGGAGATGAAACGGACAGTGTCTTCCGACAGTCCCTTGGGAGCCTTGTCGGATTCGATAAGCGTCTCAAACCCATATCGATATTGGTCGACGTCGATGCGCCTGACGCGCTCGACCGTCTCTTGTACGGCTGGCATTCCATCCTCCGCTCGCGGTTTCAAGGACCGCGGTGGAACAAAATCTGTGACGAAGCTTGTCCGGCGAAACGCGCTTAGAACGGTTCAAGCCGTGTTTCGTCGTCCTCTAAGTAAGACATCAGCAAGCTTTCGCCAAGCCTCCAGGGCCAAATCAACGTCTGTTTCCGAGGTAGACCAGCCCAGACTAAGCCGCACCGCTCCCTGTGCCAGATCCTTGCCAAATCCCATAGCGGCCAGGACATGCGACGGTTGCACCTTGCCGGAGGAACAGGCAGAGCCCGAGGATACCGCAATACCGGCAAGGTCGAAGCCAATCACGGCCGTTTCCGCCTTCAGCCCGGGAACCGTGAACAGGGTGGTATTCGGCAACCGTGGCGCATCTTCGGAAAACACAATTACATCAGCGGTTTGCTTGAGCCCTTTCTCAAAGCGCTGACGCAAGGCCAGAAGCCGGTCGGCATTTGTCGGCAGTTGCGCCGTCGCGGCTGTGGCTGCAGCGCCAAAGGCCGCGATGCCGGCCACATTCTCGGTACCCGCCCGGCGTCCAAGTTCCTGCCCGCCGCCGCGCAAAAGCGGCTCGATCCCCTGCACACCCTCGGCCAGAACCAGCGCGCCAACGCCCTTGGGGCCACCAATCTTGTGTGCAGACAGCGTGACCAGATCGGCCCGCATGGCCTTGATATCGATCGATATTTTTCCCACTGCCTGGATCGCGTCGACATGCAGCAAGCCGCCGGCCTCATGCACAATGTCAGCGGCTTCGGCGATTGGTTGAATGGCGCCGGTCTCGTTATTGGCCAGCATTACCGACACCAGTGCCGGCGGCCCTTCCGCCAGCAAGGCACGCAGATGATCGAGGTCCACCACGCCGGCGCCGGAGACGTTGATGGACGCGATCGCGTCCGCCGGAAACCGTCCCCCTGACAGTACCGATGGATGCTCGATGGCTGAGACCACCAGCCGCTGGACTGGCCAGCCCGTGCCGGGGCGCAATCCCGGCGTGAGCGCCATTGCATTGGCTTCAGTGCCGCCGGAGCAAAACACCACGTCCTGCAGCCGGGCCGAAACGGCCGCAGCCACGGCGGCACGCGCTTCTTCGACCAGCCGACGTGCCTGCCGGCCTTCGGCATGAACTGAGGAAGGATTGCCGGCCATGTCCCAGGCAGCCGCCATTGCCTGCCGCACCTCCGGGCGAAGCGGCGTGGTTGCATTCCAGTCGAGATAGACCCGATCAGGCATTGCTGTACTATATTACCTATACTGATAAGTGTCTTTCGCGCGCGAGCGCCAGAAGCCTTATTGCAATTGGCGATCGCCTCGTCTGCAGGCAATCGCAAACTAGCACCTTGAACCGCCTTCTAGACGTTCAAGATGCTTGCTTTTTGCCCCTCGCCTCATGTTAGAAGGCCGCCATCAGTTCACGGGAGCGTCGTTCGCGCATCGCCCAGCGACGCCTGACCCCATTCTCTCCGCCGGATCACATCCGTTGCCCAGGAATCATCAATGCCTGAAGTAATTTTCACCGGCCCCGCGGGCCGCCTCGAAGGCCGTTATCATCCGGCCAAGCAGAAGAACGCGCCGATCGCGATGATCCTGCATCCGCATCCGCAGTTCCACGGCACGATGAATCACCAGATCGTCTACCAGTGCTACTACGCGTTCGCGCATCGCGGCTTCTCGGTTTTGCGTTTCAATTTCCGCGGCGTCGGCCGCAGCCAGGGCTCGTTCGATCATGGCACCGGCGAGCTCTCGGACGCCGCCTCCGCGCTCGACTGGGCGCAGACCATCAATCCCGAAGCGCGCGCGTGCTGGGTCGCGGGCTTTTCGTTCGGCGCATGGATCGGCATGCAGCTATTGATGCGCCGCCCCGAGGTCGAAGGATTCATTTCGATCGCGCCGCCCGCCAATCTCTATGACTTCTCCTTCCTCGCGCCCTGCCCGTCCTCGGGCCTGATCGTGCATGGCGAGAAGGACGCGGTGGTGCCGCCGAAGGACGTCAATACGCTGGTCGAGAAGCTGAAGACCCAGAAGGGCATCGTGATCGATCAGCAGATCATCCCGGGCGCCAACCACTTCTTCGACGGCAAGCTCGAGCCGCTGATGGAGACGGTGACCGGCTATCTCGACATGCGGCTGGCGAACGTGCGGTAAGAATCCGTCGGATGGGGTGAATTCGTGCGGTCGCCCCTAACGAGGCTTACTCTTCTGCTTTTGCCCGCCCTCCTGACGGGTTGCTCGGAAGCCGTTCCAGACTCTGACCTGGTCGGCAGCTATGCCGTCAATTACCGCGGGGATACCGCGACCTTGTCCTTGAGGGCTGATCATACTTACACGCACACCGTCCTTGTGAATGGCAACAAGGTCGAGGAACAAACGTCAACGTGGAAGACCACTCAGTCGAAATTTGGATGGACCGACATCTATTTAGAGAAGTTCGTCACAGCTCCAACGTATCGGAGGAACCAGGGCGACAAAACAGAGCCCTTGACTTGGGGCCCCACGATCGAGCGGACGTGGTTGGGGAAGATAGAACTCTGCTTCAATTCGGATGTTGGATACTGCTACGCTAAGCAGCGCTAGCCCCTAACTCCCAGGCATTCATCACTTCACGACGGCGCAAACTTCAGCGCCGCGATCCCGGCCAGCACCAGCGCGATGCCGGCGAGCTTCATCGCGCTCATGGCTTCGCCGAACAGCAGCACGCCCATGATCAGCGTGCCGGCGGCGCCGATGCCGGTCCACACCGTGTAGGCGATGCCGACCTCCAGCACCTGCAGCGCCCGTCCCAGCAGGAATACGAACGCCGCCAGCAGCACCAGCGACACGAGGCTCCAGCCGAGGCGCGTATAGCCGTCGGCATATTTCATCGCGATCGCCCAGCCGACATCGAGCAGGCCGGCGGTGACCAGCGCGATCCACGCAACCGACGGCGACATGGTTTTACGCCGCGAGCTTCAGCATGTGCGCATTGTGACGGTCGAGGAACGCGCGCAACAGTTTTGCGTATTCCGGTGACACCGCGCCGCGCACGCTTGCACGCTTTGCGAGTTCGACACGCCATGCCCGTACTTTCGGAGTCTCGGCGAAGATCGCGAGATCAGTGAGCTCGTCGAACACGTCGAAATAGCGGAAGATAGGCGCGAACACTGCATCCACCAGGCTGAAATCCGCACCGGCGAAATACGGCCCCGCGCCGAGCGTCTTCTCGACCTGCGCGAATTTGGCGGCGACCGCCTTCCGCTTGGTTTCAAACACCGCGGGATCACCCGTCGTCTCCAGGCCCCAGAGCTCGCTCAGAATGGTGGAGCCGAACTCCATCCACGCACGATGCTGCGCGCGTTGGAGCGGATCCTGCGGATGCAGTTTTTCGCCGCCTTGCGTATCTTCGATGTACTCGCAAATTACGTTGCTCTCGAACAGCGCAACCTGGTTGCCGTCGTCGCCGGTCACCACGAGCACCGGCACCTTGCCGAGCGGCGAAATCTTCAGGAACCAGTCCGGCTTGTTGGCGAGATCGATGTCGACCCGCTCGAACGGAACGCCCTTTTCGTTCAGCGCGATCACCGCGCGCTGCACGTAAGGGCAAAGCTTGTGGCTGATCAAAGTGAGTTTTTGCGCCATGACGACCTCCCAAGGCGAAGGCTGGCCGCCCTCGCTCCATGCATCTGCATCCAAATTAGATGCACATGCATGCAGTCGTCAAGGTCGATGCAGTTGCATCAACAGATCTTGAACCGGCTCACGGTCGCGCGATGATGCCGCCGGTCATCGGGATCGGCACCCCCGTGGTGGCGGGGTAGCTGAGCGGCAGGCCTTTCAGGCCCCGCGCCGCCAGAAATCCAAACGCCTGCGCCTCGATGGCGTCGGAGGCCCAGCCAAGTGTATCCGCCGCCTGGACCTGTGCCGGCGCCAGGCATTCGCGCAACATCCGCAGCATGGTCATGTTGCGGGCGCCACCGCCCGCCACGATCCAGCTATTGGGCTCCTTCGGCAGCAGCGGCACCACCCGGGCGATCGCAGCCACCGTAAACGCGGTCAGCGTCGCCGCTCCATCCTCGGGCGGCATGTCGCCGAGCTTCAGCCCCGCAAAATCATTGCGATCGAGCGATTTCGGCGGAGGCAGCGAAAAGAACGGCATCTGCAGCGCGCGATTGATCCAGGCCGCATCGACCTTGCCCAACGCCGCGATGCGGCCCTCGGTATCGAAGCGCTGGTTCATGCGGCGGAGCATGTGGTCGTCGAGCAGCGCGTTGCCCGGGCCGGTATCGCAGGCGATCAGCGTGTCGCCGTCGATATAGGTGATGTTGGCGACGCCGCCGATATTGACCACGACGGTCGGCCCCTCCCGCTCCAGCGATTGGGCCAGCGCGCGGTGATAGACCGGCACAAAGGGCGCGCCTTGGCCACCGGCTTCGACGTCGGCAGCGCGGAAGTCGTACATGACCGGAATGTGGATAGCCTTGGCCAGCATCAGCGCGTCGCCGATCTGGACCGTCAGCTTCTTCTCGGGCCGGTGCAGCACGGTCTGGCCATGGAAGCCGACAATGTCGATGTCGTCGAAGCGCATCCGGTGTTGGGCGGTGAAAGCGGCCACCGCCTCGGCATGGGCCGCCGTAACGACCCGTTCGGCCTCACGCAGGCACCCGGGCCGCGCCGTACGATCCGGCAGGTCGGCAGCCTCGTACAGCGCCTGGCGCAGCAGGCTGCGCTCCGCATCCGTATAGGGCCGGTATCCGGACGGTCCGAGCGCATTCACCCGGCGGCCGTCGGTTTCGATCAAAGCGACATCGACCCCGTCGAGCGAGGTGCCGCTCATCAAACCTAATGCCGTCAACATCATAGCAGATTGTGCCTTTGAAACGCCCTGCTCGATACGTCCCGCCGACGACGACCAGCTTGTGCCAAACACGCACATCTTATAATGCCACAGCGCCCGGCCCTGCGGCAGCCTGTTCCGCGATGGTTCCGCAAAACAGTTACAATTACAGTGAAAATAGAATGATCAAAGCAGCCCGCCAATGACCGCATTTAAATCAGATTTCCTGAACATTTTACAGGAGCGCGGCTTCATCCACCAGTGCTCCGATTTCGAGGGTCTCGACGCGCTGGCGGCGAAGGGCCAGGCAATCGCCTATGTCGGCTACGACTGCACGGCGCCCTCGCTCCATATCGGCAATTACCTCACCATGATGATGCTGCACTGGCTGCAGCAGAGCGGCAACAAGCCGATCACCCTGATGGGCGGCGGCACCACCATGGTCGGCGACCCCTCCGGCAAGGATGAATCGCGCGCCATCCGCTCGATCGAGGAAATCGAGGCCAACAAGGCCTCGATCCGCGGCGTGTTCGCCAAGGTGTTGCGCTACGGCTCCGGGGCCTCCGATGCGATCATGCTGGATAACGCTGAGTGGCTGACCAAGCTGAACTGGATCGAGATGCTGCGCGATATCGGCCGGCATTTCTCCGTCAATCGCATGCTGACGATGGACTCGGTCCGCCTCCGCCTCGAGCGCGAGCAGGAGATGAGCTTCATCGAGTTCAACTACATGGTCTGCCAGGCCTACGACTTCGTCGAGCTGGCGCGGCGCACCGGCTGCCGGCTGCAAATGGGCGGCTCCGACCAATGGGGCAACATCGTCAATGGTGTCGACCTCGGCCGCCGCATGGGCACGGAGCAATTGTTCGCGCTGACCACGCCGCTGCTGACGACCGCCTCCGGCGCCAAGATGGGCAAGACCGCGCAGGGCGCGGTGTGGCTCAATGCCGACCAGTTCTCGCCTTACGACTTCTGGCAATACTGGCGCAACGCCGAAGACGCCGACGTCGTCAAGTTTCTAAAACTGTTCACGACCCTGCCGATGAGCGAGATCCAAAAGCTTGCGGCGCTGCAGGGCGGCGAGATCAACGAAGCCAAGAAGGTGCTGGCGACGGAGGCAACCGCGCTGCTGCATGGCCGCGATGCCGCCGACACCGCCGCCGAGACCGCCCGGCAGACGTTCGAGCAAGGCGCGATCGCGGAGAACCTGCCCACCGTGGAAGTTTCGCGCGGCGAACTCGAGGCCGGCGCTGGTGTCGTGGGGCTATTCGTGAAGGCCGGTCTCGTCACCTCGAACGGCGAGGCGCGGCGCCAGATCAAGGGCGGCGGCTTGCGCGTCAATGACGCCGCCGTGACAGACGAGAAGATGGTGCTGACGCCGTCCAACCTGACGCCGGAAGGCGTCATCAAACTTTCCATGGGGAAGAAAAAGCACGTCCTGCTCAAGCCGGCCTGATCCGGCCTGCATGGGCGCATTCGCTTTTTGACGCTTGCGGGGACCTGCGGAAACGCGCTCCCTGCATGCCATGGATAGCAAGACGCCAGATGAAGACACCTCGGCCAGGCTGCTCAAGCCGGACCGGGTTGCGCTCAACGTGCTGGCGCTATGCTTTATGCTGGCGCTGCTCGGCCGTGGCCTCGGCGAGAGCTTTACGGTTTTCCTGAAACCGATCGCGGAGAATTTCGGCTGGGACCGCGCGGAAGTGGTGTCGGTCTATTCGCTGACCTGGCTGGCCGGCGGGCTGATGGCCCCGGTGGTCGGCCGGCTGTTCGATCGCTACGGCCCGCGCACTGTCTATTCGCTCGGACTGCTACTGCTCGGCGGCGCGTTTCTGGGGGCATCCCGCGCGCAGGCACTGTGGCAATTGCAATTGAGCACCGGGCTGTGCGCCGGGATCGGCATCGCCTTCATCGGCAACGTGCCGAATTCGATCCTGCTCGGCCGCTGGTTCGGCCCGCGGCTGCCGACGGCGATGGCAGTGGTCTATTCCGGGGCCGGCGCGGGTGTGCTGGTGTTGTTACCCGCCTCGCAGCTGCTGATCGACCATGTCGGCTGGCGCGGCGCCTACCAGATCTTCGGCATCGCTGCGCTTGGCCTGCTGGTGCCGTTGCTGCTGCTGCCGTGGGGGCTGTTCTCCACCGGCTCGCCACACATCGCCAGAAAAGCCGAACCCGGTTTCGTCGACGGAGGCTGGACGCTCGCCAGCGCCATGCGCCACCACGCATTCTGGGCGCTGTTTGCAACCTTCTTCTTCACGGCGGTGGGGATGTATGCGCTTGCCGCACAGATCGTTGCCTATCTGATCGACGCCGGCTTCCCGCCACTGCAGGCGGCGACCGCCTGGGGCTTTTCCGGCATCGTGCTGCTGTTCGGCATGCTCGGCGTGACCCAGCTCGACAGCATCATCGGGCGACGCCCGTCGGTGCTGCTCAGCTACGCCATCTCGATCGTCGGCATCATCCTGCTCTGGCTGTTGCAGTACTATCCGAACTTCTGGCTGCTCGGCGCCTTCGTCGTGACCTTCGGCAGCATGATCGGCTCGCGTGGGCCGCTGATCACGGCAACCGCGATGAAGATCTTTCGCGGCGAGCGCGTCGGCACCATCTACGGCACTATTTCGATCGGCAGCGGCCTTGGCTCGGGGTTGGGCGCCTGGGCCGGCGGCCTGATCCACGACTGGACCCACAGCTACAACCCCGTGATCGCGTTCGCGCTGGTCGCGGTGGTGCTGGGGATGATTCCGTTCCTGGTCGTCCCGGCGCTCAGGCGGTAGTCAAGTCTCGGCCCGCTTGCCGGGGGCTACTCTTTTTTGCTGCGATCGTTTCAAGCAGCCAGTTCTTGAATGAGAGCATCGCTTGTGTCGGTTGCCGGGAGCGCAGCGACGTAATCCAGTAGTCGCCGAGTGCCACTTCAATCTGGAAAGGCCGGACCAGCCGCCGTCGACCGATCTCATCCTGAAACAACGCCGCCGGCAGCAACGCAACACCGAAGCCCCGCGCGGCTGCACTGGCGATCGTGATGGATGAATCGAATACCATTCCCTTGAGGACCGGACTTTGCAGTCCCGCCGCGGCAAACCATCGCGGCCATTCCTCCTGCCGGTAGGAGCGCAGCAGCACCTCGCGCTTGAGGTCGGCCGGACGGCTCAGCCTGCGAGCCAGCGACGGCGCGCAGAGTGGGGTAAATGGCGCTCCCATCAAGCGGGTCGCATCGGTACCGTGCCAAAGGCCATCGCCAAACCTGATCGCGTAATCGAGGCCTTCGCCCGCGATGTCGATACGGTTGTTGTTGGTGAACAGGCGCAGATCGATCCGCGGATGGGCCTTCCTGAAGGCGTCGAGCCGCGGCAGCAGCCATCCCGAAGCGAAGGTACCGACCACGCCGACAGCGATGACGTCCTGGTAGTGGCCGTCTTCAAAACGATTGAGCGTTTCAGTGAGCCGGCCGAAGGCCTCGACAATGCTCGGCAACAGCAACTGCCCCTCATCGGTGAGCGCGACGCCACGGGGTAGCCTGCGAAACAACTGCACGCCAAGCCGATCCTCCAGCACCTTCACATGCTGGCTGACGGCCGCCTGCGTGACCCGAAGTTCCAGGCCGGCGCGGGTGAAACTGAGGTGGCGCGCTGTCGCTTCGAAGGCCCGCAGCGCGTTGAGCGGAAGGTGCGAAAGCTTCGTGCGGCGCCGCATTGCTTGTCCCTAGTTTTTCTTATGCCTGCCCGCAGAACTGATCGTTTGTCAAGATTGCGGCCTGTCGGCACTTTCCCGGCCGCAGCAAGGAGAGATTCATGATGATCACGAGAAGACAGTTCCAGCTTGGATGCGGCGCAGTGCTGGTAGCGATTGCCTTGAGCGGCCGGCTGAAAGCGGTACGTGCGTCGACCCCAAATCAACGACTGATCGACGAGATCAAGCGGCTGGAGAGCGAAAGCGGCGGCCGGCTCGGTGTTTGTGTACTGGACACCGCAACGGGCACTCGTCACGTCCACCGGGGCGACGAGCGCTTCCCGATGTGCAGCACCTTCAAGGCGCTGGCGGCCGCCGCGATCCTGGCGCGGGTCGATGCCGGCAAGGAACAGTTGACGCGGCGCATAACGTACGACGCGTCCGCACTCGTCACCTACTCGCCTGTCACTGAAAAGCACGTCGGCGGCGACGGTATGACGCTCGCTGAAATTTGCGAGGCGGCGGTGACGCTGAGCGACAACACGGCCGGCAATCTGCTGCTCTCTGCTCTCGGCGGACCTCCGGGGCTGACGGCGTTCGCACGGAGTCTCGGCGACCAGATCACGCGGTTGGACCGGGATGAGCCCTCGCTCAACGAGGCTTTGCCCGACGATCCCCGCGACACCACGACCCCGAACGCCATGGCTTCCAATTTGCAGGCTCTCGTCGTTGGAACTACTGCGCTGTCGGCGCCATCGCGCGAGCAACTGACGGCATGGCTCGTCGCCAACAAGACCGGTGATACGAGGCTGCGTGCAGGCCTTCCGAAAGACTGGCGCGTCGGCGACAAGACCGGCACGGGTGCGCGCGGCACGAACAACGACGTCGCCGTGATCTGGCCTCCTGGCAAGGCGCCCATCGTAATCACCGGCTATCTGACTGGCGCCACCGTTCCTGCCGCGCAGCAAAACGCCATTTGGGCTTCGGTCGCGCGGGCGGTCTCTGTCATAGCGTCCGGCTAGGTGCCGAATGCACATAGCAACTGCCGCGGATCAGAGCGGTGATTTCTGCCGGACGCAGCTTCCCATCGCGAAGCTTCGATCATGCACCGCCCGCGGCGGTGCCTGACTAATTATTCGGCGGGAGTTCGATCGGGTTGTTGTTCTGCTTGCCGGTATTGAACTCGAAGATCTTGCGCAGCACGCCTGGCATCACCGCCGAAATCGGATTGACGCGCAGCACCGGCTGGCCCGGCGTGCCGACCACTTCATAGGTGACGCCGATCAGGCCCTCATTGCTGCCACCGCCGAGGAACAGGCCCAGCACCGGAATCTGGCCGAACATGTTGTTCAATCCGTACATCGGAACGAAGGTGCCGCTCATGCGCACGGCATTGCCGACATAATCGATGCTGCCTTCGATGGTCGCGCCAATGGTCGGACCCTTGACGACACCGTCGCGGATCGCGAGCTGTCCGCTTTGCCGGGTGAATTCCGCCCGCAATGCCGAAAAGGATATGCCGCTCTGGGCGCCGGCCGGTGCGCCGGCAGCGGCGCGCTCGAGCGCGGCCTCGCCCTTGACGGAGAAGTCGCGAACGTTGATCAGGCCATCCTTCGCGCTGGGTTCGACGGTCGGCGGCTCCATCGCCAGCGAAAGTTGGCCGCCGACCATTTTCGAGTAAGTGTCGGTGAAGCGGAAGAACGCACCCGCATCGTTGGTCTGCAGCACGATGATGTCGCGGCCCTGCCCGGCTCCGCGGCCGCGCAGGTCTGCCGTCACGGCCGTGTCGCGCCCGACCTTGCCGGCGAGCGTAAAGGCTCTCACGACGCCGTTGCGGCGGGAGAACTTGCTGTCGACGCTGCGCAACGCCTCGCCGTTGAAGCCCGCGACCGCACCAAGCTTGACGTCGATATCGAGGTCGATGTTCCTGGACTTGCTCTTGTCGGCTTCCTTGCCCGAGATTGCCGATTTGAGGAAGCCGCGGCCGTCAAATACATCGCCGCGCATCATGACCTTCACGACGCCATCGGCGCCGCGCTCGGCCTTCAACGAGGTCTTGTCGCCGTCCGACGGCGCGTAGGTCGGGAAGTTCGCGCTCATCAAGTCGCCATTCTGGTCGACTTCGAGCGATCCCTTGATCGAGACGCCGCCGCCTTCGACCACGATATCCTGGAACAGCGTCGACTGTTCCTTCTTCACGACGTTGAACGTCGCCTTGCCCGACTTGCCGGGCACCTTGACCCAGCCCGGCAGGATGTTGTCGAGCCGCAGCGAGGTCAGATCGGCCTCGATGCCGACACGGCTGTCATTCTCGCCGATCTTGCCGACCACCTTGATCGGGATCGAGCCGCTCACCGCAGGTCCGAGATCGATCCCGAGCCGCGCGCGGCTGGCATCGTCCAGCGTCGCCTGCAGCCTGATATCGGCGTCGCCCTCGCTCGGCTTGCGATAGTCCAGCGAAGCCGCCTGCCCGTTGATCTTGACGTCGCCCTTGACCTGGTAGCCCGCATTGTTGGCCAGCACCTTCAGCGCGTTGGCCTCGAGCTTCTGGTTCATGACGAGCTTGTCGGCAGCAAACCCGCTGAGGTCGCCAATCACGGTATAGGTGGTATCGGCCTTGGTCATCGAGCCCTTGACCGGCATGCCGAGCGTGATGGTGGCGGCAACGTTTCCCTTGCTGGCGTTCGGATCGATCAGCGTGCCGGAGAGATCGCTGATGCGGTCGGAAGCCAGAATCTCGGCCGCGGCCGGCACCGGGCAATCCACCCTGAATTTCACGCGCGAGGGTGACGGCTTCGGCGCCATATCCGGTACCTCGAAGATGAAATCCGAAATGTTGATCTTGCGTCCCGCGGGCGTGTCGGCGATTCCCTGCCCGATCGTCACCGTCGCGGTGCGCCCGGTAACCCGCGCTTTCAAGTCCGCATCGCGGACCGCCGGCATGTCGTCGACCGGACGCGCCGTCACTCCCGAAGCGACGATGTTGACGGCCAAGCCATCGTCCGGAATCGGCGGTCCCTTGCGCGACAGGTTGCGGACCGGCGAGTTGACGCCGACTTCGATGCGCTGGAGTGTGCCGCGCTCGATGCGCTCGATCACCCATTCGCGCACTTCGGGCACGATCAGGATCGGCCACATCCGCTTCAGCGCGGATGCCGACATCGGCGTACCCGCAAAACCAAGCTGCAGGCGAGCCTCGTTCGCATAGTCGATACTGCCGGTGCCGGCGATGCCAATCTCGCCGTTGCTGATATCGGCCTGGGTGAGCAGCACACGTTTCCGGTCAGTGTCGAACTTCATCCCGATCGAGATGCGGTTGAAGATCAACGGCGGTTCATTGTCGGTGCCGGCCAGCAGGATCGTGCCGCCGCTAAGGCCGGCCTGCCATTCGGTGGTGGCGCCGTTCGGCGGCTCAAGATGGCCGAGCAGCGTAATCCGGTTCGCGCCGGAAACGACCTTGAAGGGCGCGACCAGCACGCGGCGTCCGGCATCCCACTCCACGCTCATCTCCGCCGAATCGATCGGCATCGGATAGTCCGGCGTGTCGGTATCGATGAGATGCCCGGCGCCCGCGGTGACCTTGCCGCGGAAATAGGTCGGGATGCCATCGCGGCCCAATTCGCCTTTCAGTTCGCCGGAAAGCGGCAGGTCCGCGCCATAGGTGAGATCCTTGACCCGCATTGCCAGCAGGATGTTGGCGGCCGGCACTTTGTCGGCGCGAAGATCGACCGAGCGCACGCCGTTCTGCGGCGGCCCGACCACCACCTTCAGCGACCACGGACGCGCGCCCTCCTCGCCAAGGCTCACCGCAACCCCGCCACTGCTCGGGCGGCGCATGCTGAGACTGATATTGTCGAACGTCCATTTGTTGCCGCGCTGCTGGTCGTCGACGACGAGATTGCCGTTCTTCAGGCCGATCTCGTTCAGGTTCTGCCCGTCGAGCCCGGTCAGGCTGAGGCTGTCGAGCCAGTCGAGGCCGGCCAGCAATCCGTTCTGCGTCGGATCGGGAGCCGTCGCCGGCGCACCCTGGACAGGCGCAGGTGCTTGGCGGGGGAATGTCGGCGCCATGCCTGCATCGCGCTTGGAGGCAACGCCCGTCGCCAGCGGCTTGGCGGTGTCGCCGGCGGATACCGTCACCTGGCCGTCCGGCGTGATGCGTACCGCGAGTTCGGCGTCGACCAGATTAAGGCTTTCGGCGCGCAGTCGCCCCAGCAAGAGCGCCGTTCCCGACAGTTTCACCTCGGCCTTCGGCGCGGTGGCGACAACGACCTGGTCGCGGTCGCGGACCACGATGTCGCGAATGCGCACCGCTATACGAATCCGTCCGGCCCGCTCGATCTGCGTACCGCCAACCGCAACCGTATTGCCGTGGCCGATATTTTCCTCGATCGCGGCCGCGAGCCACGGCGTCGCGATATCGAGATTGATGGGCCCGGCGCCGAGCCGCCACCACAGCCCGCCGAAGCAGCCGATGAAAATCACCGCCAGCACGGCGATCACGATCGCCAGCCGCTTGACCCAGCGTTCGCCGCTCATCCACCTCCGCAGCGCTGAGAACCTGTCGCCCGCACGGTGAAATCCGGAATCGGAACGCGACAACAGGCGCCGCGCGCGGTAGCCGGCGGCCTCGTCCTGTTCCCAGCCCGCCGCGTCATCCCATTGCTGGGTCTCGGCACGCGGATTCGACCCCTTTGGCGAAGTATTCCTAGCCATTGCCTCTCGGTGCCGGCGCTGAGGTTGATCGCCGCCAAGGACGCGCTCTTCGATCTGTATCGAGCGCTCCTGTGCCGGCATCGCTGCCATTCCTCGATTAATACTGTTACTCGTGGTCGGGCCCAAGGACTGATTAGGCGGCCCCATCGACGAGCGGACGGGTGTAGCGTCGAATTCCTTGTAACCATACTCCGGGGTCATCAAAGTTGCCCAGCAGCCGGAGCGAATCCGACGGTCAAAGGCGAGACCCGCAATACCCTAATGGTTGATCTGCGGAAAGCGACGAAAGGAAGGCGTATGTCCAAGAAAACGCGCATGAAATCCTCCAAGCCATCCCCCAAGACCCGCAAGCCGCCAGCCGCAAAACCGGCCGCCGCCAAGACCGCCCGCCGCACCGCACCGGCTCCTCCAGCCAAGAAGCCTGCCGCCAAGACCGCCACTACGGCCGCCAAGAAGGCGGCCAAAACCGCAGCCACGACGCCCGCGGGCAAAACCGGCAAGACGGCCAAGACTGCAACCAGCAAGACCGTATCGGCCAAAGCGTCGCACAAGCCCCCATCGAAATCGTTAAAATCCAATCAATCGGCTGCGCCCCAACCGGCTGCCGGAACCGGGCTGGCCGAGGGCGCGCCGGCGCCCGCCTTCAGCCTGCCGCGAGACGGCGGCACCAACGCGTCGCTGGCCGACTATGCGGGCAAGAAACTGGTGCTGTTTTTCTACCCCCGAGCCGACACCCCCGGCTGCACCCGGGAGGCAATCGACTTCACGCGACTCAGTAGCGCGTTTGCCGATGCGGGCGCGGAGGTGCTCGGCGTCTCGGCCGACACCGTGAAGGCCCAGGAGTCCTTCCGCGACAAGCACCAGCTTTCGGTTCCTCTGATCTCGGACGAGCAACATCAGATGCTGGAGGCCTATGGGGCCTGGGGCGAAAAATCGATGTATGGCAGGACCTTCATGGGAATCATTCGCACCACGGTTCTGATCGATGCCAATGGGCGGATCGCAAAAATCTGGCGCAATGTCCGCGTCGACGGCCATGCCGACGAGGTGTTGGCCGCCGCCCGAGCCATCTGATTGGCCAGTTCCCATTTTCCAAAAATTAACCATGAACGGGTCAAATCGGCCCCGCAAATTGAGCCGTACGGAACTTTTCTCCGACCGGCGCGGGAGTGCCGATGTCGTACCGTTCCGGTCATTATTCCGATCACCACCATCCCCATGATCATGGCCGGACGCCGCCGCGCCGGCCCGCGCCCCAGGCAGCAAGGGCGGCCGCAGCGCTCGATGGCAATGGCTATGCCATCGTCCATGCCGGCAAGCAGGTCCGCTTCGGACCGGTGGTGTTCTGGATTGTGGTCGGCACGATCGTCCTGCTCGGCATGTGGTCGGCGGCGACGGCCACCTATTTCGCGTTTCGCGACGACGTCCTGACCCGGTTGATCGCCCGTCAGGCCGAGATGCAATACGCCTATGAAGACCGCATCGCGGAGCTGCGCGCCAAGGTCGACCGCACCACCAGTCGCCAGTTGCTCGATCAGGAACAGTTCGACCAGAAGCTCGACCAGATCATGCGCCGCCAGACCGCGCTCGAAGCGCGAGCTACCGCGCTCGGCGCGATGCCGGATGCCGCAGCTACCGGTTCGATCAGGCCGCCGGCCCGCGGCGCGGCCGTGGAGACGCCCGCTTCCGGCACCCTGAAACCCTCCCCGATCAGTGATACCGTGATCTTCGTCGCACCGCCGGATCGCGAAGCGCGACTGGAATCGCGCACGCCGATCGTCGCCAAGCCGCAGACAAACCAGTTCGCCAAGGTTCAGGGCGTCGACAATGTGCTAGTCCGCCTGCAGAGCTCGCTCGATTCCGTCGAGCGGCGCCAGATGGCGGCGCTGAGCGCGGTCGAGGACAGCATGGAATCGCGCGTCCGCCGCATGCGCGGCGTGTTCACCGATCTCGGCCTCGACATGGCGCAACTCGAGGCGGCAACGCCGCGCTCGGCGATCGGCGGCCCGTTCGTGCCGGTGAAGCTGTCGGCCGATGCCGGTGCGTTCGAGCGCCAGCTCTACCGCATCAACCTCACCCGCGCCCAGATGCAGCGCCTTAACGCGACGCTGGCATTGGTGCCCTACCGCAAGCCTGTTGTCGGCGAGGTCGAATTCACCTCGGGCTTCGGCGTGCGCAGCGATCCCTTCCTTGGCCGCCCTGCCATGCATACCGGACTCGATTTCCGCGCCGCCACTGGCGACCCTGTACGCGTCACCGCGAACGGCAAGGTCGTATCGTCGGGATGGATGGGCGGTTACGGCCGCATGGTGGAGGTCGACCACGGCAACGGCCTGTCGACCCGCTACGGCCATCTGTCGGAGATTCACGTCAGGGTCGGCGAGGTCGTCAAGATCGGCCAGGTGATCGGCGCTGTCGGCTCGACCGGCCGCTCCACGGGCCCGCATCTGCACTATGAAACGCGGATCGACGGCGATGCAGTCGATCCGCAGAAGTTTTTGCGCGCCGGCGTGCGACTGAGCGCGGGATAGAAATGCGCCGTCAGAACTGGCGCGCAGGCTTGTTGATCTTCCGCGGAATACTTCCTTCCATTCTCTCCATTTTTCTGCGGTCACTAAGCGGAACCGCCGCGCAGGCGTCAGCGAATTTTTTTCGAGCCTCATGTCGGCTCACATGGAGTTCAGTCGTCCTTGTGGCAGAGACTGAGCTAACCTGACCAAATCATGTGAAAACCCCGCTCGGTACCGGAGAGTATAACGTCATGTCCCAAGGCAACACCGTTCGTTTGCACCGCGTTTTCGCCACCAAGCCGGAGAAGGTTTTTCGTGCCTTCCTCGATCCGGAAGCCATGGCCAAGTGGCTGCCGCCCTACGGCTTCACCTGCAAGGTCCACCACTTTGAAGGGAAAGTCGGCGGCACATTCAGGATGTCGTTCACGAATTTCACCACGAATACGGGCCATTCGTTCGGCGGCGAATATCTGGAGATCGTGCCCAACGAGCGTATCCGCTACACCGATCGTTTCGACGACCCCAATCTGCCTGGTGTCATCGAGGTCACGGTGACCCTGAAAGCAGTTTCGGTCGGGACCGAAGTCAACATCGAACAGACAAACTTGCCGACGGTGATTCCGGTCGAAGCCTGCTATCTCGGTTGGCAACAGTCGCTCGCCCAGCTCGCGCTGGTCGTGGAGCCGGATATTCCGGGATAGTGTTGGGTCGAGGCACCACACCGTAGTGCCTCTTTTCTCCAGCCCGCCAGGCCAGCATTGTCCTGCATGCGACCCGACATCGTTTTCTCCCTTATTTTTCAGCCTTCTTGCAGGCACGTCTCGCAAGCCGCATCCGCGCTTGCGAGCATGTGCTTATTCCGCATGGTGAAACGGCATTGTTGCCCGGCCGCAATTGTGATTGATGCTCCTTCGCGTCATTACCGAGCGTGCAAGGCTTCGAAGGTTGGACAGGTTGAAACCGAACGTACGAATTGGACCGCGACATCCCAGGCTCGCGGCCGGCGGCTTCCGCATCGCGCGCTGGCTGGCGGCGAAAACCATGGCTGCTGCCGGATTTCACCAGCTCGGCTCTGATTTCGCCGATGCGCGGATCGCGCATGTTCGCGGAAAACTTGCGCGGGGCGAAACCGTCTATCTTGCGGGCCTCGGTGCGCCCGGCACGCATAATTCCGGTCTGGCGCTGATCGAGGTGACGCAAGCGGACGGGCCGCGGCTGATCGTCAACAACGAGGAAGAGCGCTTCTCGGGCAATAAACACACGACCGAGTATCCAAAACTGTCGGTCGACGCTGTCGTGGCGACGCTGCGGGAGATGGGCCGCGATATCGGCGATATCGATGCCTGGCTCACGAGCTGGGACTATCCGACGCTCGCCGGCACGTTGGCGCGCTCGGTGATCGAGGAACTGCCGCAGAGTTTCAAGCTTGCGCGCACCACCGAGGCCGCCGGCTTCGACGGCCGACGCCTCGACCAGATGACGCGGACGCCAAAGATCCTTGCCCGCCAGCTCGGGCTTGCCGAGCGCGTGCCGCTGATCTGCCTGCCGCACCACGACAACCACGCCTGGTTTTCCTACGCCGCCTCGCCGTTTGCCGACGACGGCGAGCCGACAGCGATTGCGGTGCTCGACGGCACCGGCGATCAGGGCTCGATCTCGCTTTACGTCGTCGAGAACGGCGCGATGCGCCGGCTTTACTGCAATGACAGCATGTTCGACTCACTCGGCGCGTTCTACAGCGTGATCTCGTCGACGCAGGGCGGTTGGACCTGGTTGTCCTGCGAGGGGCGCTACATGGGCGCTGCCGCCTGGGGCGACATGGACCGCGCCAGCAATCCCTATTATGCGCGCTTGCGCGATGTTCTGCATTTCGGTGCGAACGGCGAGGTTCAACTCAATCGCGCGCTGGCCAACTGGTACTGCGACCCCTTCGATCATCCCTACAAGCAGGCGCTCACCGAGATACTCGGCGAGCCGCTCAGGCCTGATCAGCTCTGGAATCCCGATGCCGTGCTGCGCGTCGAGGACATCCATCATCGCCCCGACACAAAAGATCGTCTCGACAAAGCCGCCGCGACACAATTGGTGTTCGAGGACGCCATGATCCATGTCGTCGCTCATCTGTTGCGCACGACAGGCGCCGACCGGCTGGTGCTGACCGGCGGCGTGGCGCTGAACGCGGTCGGCAATATGCGGTTGCTCGAACATTTCGATGAAGCATGGTTCGCGCGCGTGCAGCAGCGCAACGCGAGACTGCATCTGTGGGTACCGCCGGTGCCCGGCGATCCCGGCGTCACCATTGGCGCCGCCTGGCTGTTTGCGCATCTGGCGGGCGCCCGGCGCGGTGCGCCGATGACACATGCGTTCTACTGCGGCACGCCGCCGTCGCGCGAAGACATTGCCGACGCCATTAAGGCCGATGAGATCGCCGCGCAACAGATCGGCGATATCTCGACGCCTGAAGGCCGCGATGCGATCGCCGACCTGATGGCGTTCATGGTGGCGCGAAACGGCGTCATCGCGCTTTATCAAGGCGCGGCGGAAACCGGTCCCCGCGCGCTCGGTCATCGCTCGATCCTCGCCAATCCCTGCGATCCAGACGCGCGGGAACGGCTGAACGAGCGTGTCAAATACCGCGAGGCCATTCGGCCGCTGGCGCCGATGGCGACGCTGGAAGCGGCACAGGAATATTTCGAGTTACTGCCCGGCGCTGCGGACGCTGACTACAACGCCTATAATTACATGGTGCTGACGGCGCATTCGAAGCCGCATGCCCGCGAAAAAATCCCGGCCGTCATCCACGCCGACGGCACCGGCCGTATCCAGATCGTGCGCGCGGAGGACGATCCCCTCACCTACGCCTATCTGAAGGCGCTCGGCCGCCATGTCGGAGTCGAGCTCTCCGTCAACACGTCCTTCAATGTCGCAGGTCCCATCGCCCAGACGCCGCAGCAGGCGATCGATACGCTGCGGCGTTCGAAGGGCCTTGATGTCGTCATCATGGTCGCCGACGACGGCACCGTGCACGCGGCCTGGCATGGGGGGACGCGCGACAGCGGAAGGTTCAGAAACTGGCTTGCCGACTGGAAGAAGACGTCGGCTTCCAGTCAGCCTTAAGCGATAATTCGCTTCCTCCCCGAGATCGAGTGATCGCCGGTTCAGAGATCGACGCGTTCGCTCGCAACCGCTTTGCGTTCCGCCATGTTGAACCGGTCGCTGTAGATCGGGCGCTCACCGGTCGTCGGACCAGGATACTGGACGATGAATATCTCTCCACCCGTTTCGGTGCGGAATTCGCCCTCAAAGTGCGGGTCGGGATGGAACAGAACCGTTCCCGGACCATGCAGCGTTCCGTCGATTGAAAACTCGCCTTTCAGGATATGCCAGACCTGCGCAAAGCCATGATAGTGCTCGGGGTGATAGGCGCCGGGCTCAAGCCGCAGAATTCCCGCGTTCGGTTCGGTCGGACGTTCAGGTCGCGGATGAAAAAGCATTTTGCCTGTTTCGCCCGGCCAGCGGATCGTCTCCCATTCGACGTCGTCGAAATGGCGCGTCTCGTAGGGCTTGTGGTCCTTACGCGACGCTTCGCGCGCGGTCGTCAATTCCGCATTGGCAGCCGCCGTGTCGGGAATCTCCTTGCTCCTGACGCTCATTTTGCTCTCCCTTTTGCAGTTTTCTCTCGTTCGCCTTTCTTGCCCGCAATATTGCTCCACCACTCAACCGCGATGGCCGACTGGTTTTCGATTGATGTCACCATGAGCAGGCGCGCACGGCCAGACTCTCGCGCCCACGCCATATGCGGCACGTCCGAGCGCAGATGAATCGAATCGCCACGCTCCAGCGCGATGGTCTCATTGCCCACCTGAAATTCGACACTGCCTTCGAGGACGAAGCACATTTCTTCGCCGGGATGCGCGACCAGCGTCGGCTTGCGCGGCTTTGCCGACAATTCGAGCAGAAAAGTTTCCAGCCGCTGCTCGCCGATGCCCGAAGCAAGCTTGCACCAGGCATAATTTGCGTCGGCGTCCTTCGATGGAGCGGCATCGCTTGACCGCACCACGCGATAGGCGCGTGTCCGGTCCTCGCCTTCGATGTCGGCAAACAATTCGGCCGGCGGCAACTGAAGGACGCCAGCAATTTCCAGGAGATTGCCGATCGAACAGGCGATCAGTCCGCGCTCGATCCGCGAGAGAAATGTCACTGACAGCCCGACCATTCCGGCGAGTTCATCGAGTGTCAAGCCGCGCGCCGATCGGGCCCTGCGAATGACGGCTCCAATTGCGGCAAGGCGCGCCGCCTCGCGGGCGCGCCGGCCAGCTTCCGCCGAAACCATGCGATCCCCCTTTTGCTTATAAGGCAAATCGTATTGCTATATAGGCAAATGTCAAGTTGGCGCGTGTCGCCTGGCGAGAGGAAATCAGCGTGCGAAAAACTTCAGCACCCGGCCGTCGATCACCAGCAGTGCGCTGCCAATCACCAGTGCGCCCGCGATTTCACGCAGCGAAATCTGCTCGCCGAGCACGAGCGAGCCGAGCAGGATGGCCGTAACCGGCACAAGCAGCGTCACCAGCATGACGTTGGTCGCGCCGGAGCGCCGCAACACCTGGAAGAAAACAATATAGGCCAGCGCCGTCGACAAGCCGGCAAGGCCGAGCACCGCGAGCCACGTCACGGTCCCGGGCATCGGCAATTGCCAGGGACGCTCGAAAATTCCGGCGACGACAATCATCATCAGGCTCGATGCCATCAATTGAAATGTGGCGGTGGCAAGCGGCGGCGTCTCCGATAGCGCGCGCCGCGCGATCAGCGCGGAGATGCCGTAGCTCAGAGCCGCCGCGAGACACAGCAGGACGCCAAACCCCTGCCCGCTGGCAAAGCCGATCCCGCTGCCGCGAAGGATCACGACGCCGACAAGGCCTGCAATCACACCGGCCACACGTCTGATGATGAGCTTCTCCTCGCCCGCCACCGCCATCACCGCCACCGTGAACAGCGGCGTGGTGGCATTGAGGATCGAAGCCAGCCCGCTCGGGATGTAGACCTGTCCGGAGACGATCAGCGAGAACGGCAGCACATTGTTGAACAAGGCAACGAGGAAGAACGGCTTCCAGCCCATCCAGCCCTTCGGAAACGGCAGCCGCTGCGCGCAAAGCACCGGCAGCAGGATCATGGCGGCCAGCAGCACGCGCAACAGCACCAGCGTGAACGGCGGCAGTTCCCTCAGCACGACACCGTTGAAGAAGAACGATCCGCCCCAGAGCACCGACAAGGCGACGAGCAATGCCCAATCGCGCGTATCGATCCGGCCGTCGCTGGCTGACATTTCGCAAGAACCTGATGAAATCGCGCAACCAGCTAGGACCGAATGCACGTCGCCGTCCACCCGATTTCCGAAGCCTATTTCGGACGCGAGACGATCTCGATCATCTTGCCTTCGTCTTCATCGGGCGCGTTTGCCTTCGCCTTCTCATAGGCGGCGAGTGCAGCGCGGCTGACGGGCACGCCGGGCAGCAGCGTTTCGGCGAGCGCCACCGCATAGGCCGCGTCCTTGTGGCGAAGCGATGACGTGAACGACGCCCCGGAGAAATCACGCGCCACCATGCGCTTGGAGTGACGGATCACCTGCGGGCTCGCCACCGCACCCGTCGCCAATGCTTCCGCCACCAGATTCATGTCGAGCCCGGCCTGTTCGGCCATCGCCAGGCCTTCGGCCAGACTCGCGATCTGCACCGCGCCCATTAGATTGTTGATCAGCTTGAAGACGGTGCCGGTGCCGACGGCGCCAAAGTGCCTGATCACGTCGCCAATCGGGGCGAGATAGGGTTTTGCTCGATCGAGATCAGCCGCGTCAGCGCCGACAAGCAAGGTCAGTTTCCCGCTGGCCGCCGCCTGCGGCAGGCCGGTGACAGGACAATCGATATAGATCAGGCCGCGGCCGCGCAGTTCGCGCGCCATGTCGAGTGCGTGTTGATGCGAGACCGTCGAGCATTCGATCGCGAAACTGCCCGCCTGCAGCTTCGCGGCTGCGCCGTTCTCGCCGAGCCAGACGAACCGCGACGCCTCGTCGTCGGCAACCATGGTGACGACGGCATCGGCGCCGTCGGCGGCCTCCGCCGGAGACGCAGCCCAGCGCGCGCCACGCGCGATCAGGTCTTCGGCTTTCGTCTTGCTGCGATTCCACACCGCAACGTTAGAACCTGCATCGAGATATCGGCCGGCCATGCCATGACCCATCCGGCCGAGCCCGATGAAGGCCACTTTGCTCATGGATTAGTCCACATCCTCGACCGAGCCCGGGCCCGTGCCGAATGCGCGCTGCGCCAGCGTTGCCGCCATGAACTCGTCGAGGTCGCCGTCGAGCACACCAGACGTATCGGAGGTCTGCACGCCGGTGCGCAGGTCCTTCACCATCTGATAGGGTTGCAGCACGTAGGAGCGGATCTGGTGGCCCCAGCCGATATCGGTCTTGGCGGCCTGATCGGCGGCAGCCTGTTCCTCGCGCTTCTTCAGCTCGATCTCGTAAAGCCGGGCGCGCAACATGTCCCACGCCTGCGCACGGTTCTTGTGCTGCGAGCGGCCGGCCTGGCAGACCACGGCAATGCCGGTCGGAATATGCGTCAGCCGCACCGCCGATTCGGTCTTGTTGACGTGCTGACCGCCGGCGCCGCCCGAACGCATGGTATCGGTACGAACGTCGGATTCCTTGATCTCGATCTTGATGGAGTCGTCGATCACGGGGAATATCTGCACCGACGAGAACGAGGTGTGCCGCCGCGCGTTGGAATCGAACGGCGAAATCCGCACCAGCCGATGCACGCCGGCCTCCGTCTTCAGCCAGCCATAGGCATTGTGCCCGCTGATCTGGATAGTGGCGGACTTGATGCCGGCCTCTTCGCCCTGTGACTCTTCGAGATATTCGATCTTGAAGCCGTGATTCTCCGCCCAGCGCGTGTACATGCGCAGAAGCATCGAGGCCCAGTCCTGGCTTTCGGTGCCGCCGGCTCCGGCATGCACCTCGAGATAGGAATCGAACTTGTCGGCCTCGCCCGACAGCAGCGCTTCCAGCTCGCGGCGCGCCACTTCCTTCTTCAGGGCTTTGAGCGCGTTCTCGGCCTCGACAACCACGCCTTCGTCGTTCTCGGCTTCGCCGAGCGCGATCATCTCGACATTGTCGTCGAGCTCGCGCTCGACCTTGCCGATGCCTTCGAGCGCATCCACCAGCGAGGTGCGCTCCTGCATCAGCTTCTGGGCTTTCTGGGGATCGTTCCAGAGATTGGGATCTTCGGCGAGACTGTTCAGCTCGGCGAGCCGGGCCGTGGATTTCTCGACGTCAAAGATGCCTCCTCAGCAGCCCGACTGACTGCTTGATCTCTTCTACGAGGCGTTCGACTTCGGCGCGCATGGTCTCTTCTGTCTGCGGTCAACGACCGCTACTGGATGGCTCATTCGGTTCCAATTGAATCAGAACCGATCGCGGGTCTTGTGTGACGCGTCGGATGTAGCGGCGCGCGCCACAAAGCGCAATTGGCTAGTAAAGCCTGCCGGTTCCGGGACGCATGATACTGTCGCCCTCGGGCCGATACCCTCCTTGCGCCTGGGGATATCCTTGCGCCTGGGGATAGGTCTGCGCTTGGGGATATCCCTGCGGCATCCGTCCTTCTTCCCCCTCGGCGACGCCGACGACGGCGGCATAACTATCCGGCGGCGCGGTGCCCGGCTTGAACGCTTCCAGGATGGTACGGCCGCCCTCGCCCGGGTTCGGCCGCATGCCGCTCTTGGCGTCGAGGCGCACCAGCCTGATGCCGGGAGGCACCTTGAACGGGGTCGCCGGTTTGTCCGCGAGCGCAAGCTTCATGAAATCCTTGGCGACCGGCGCGGCGATGCGGCCGCCCTGTGCGGCCCTGCCCAGCGTGCGAGGCTTGTCATAGCCAAGATAGAGGCCGACGACGAGATCGGGCGAAAAGCCGACGAACCAGACGTCTTTTGCGTCGCTGGTGGTGCCCGTCTTGCCGGCGATTGGCTTGCCGACCTCGCGCAGGATCGTCGCCGTGCCACCCTGCACCACACTCTCGAGCATCGACGTGATCTGGTAGGCGGTCAACGTATCGAGCACCTGCTCGCGGCGGTCGACGAGCTGGGGCTCGGGCTGATTCTTCCAGCCCTCCGGCGCATCGCAGCCGCGGCACTCGCGCTGGTCATGCTTGAAGATCGTGCGTCCGTAGCGATCCTGGATCCGGTCGATCAACGTCGGCTTCACCCGCCGACCACCGTTGGCGAACATCGAATACGCCGTCACCATCCGCATGACCGTCGTTTCGCCGGCGCCCAGCGAATAGGAAAGATAGTTCGGCAATTCCTCATAAACGCCGAAGCGTTTGGCATATTCGCCGATCAGGGGCATGCCGACATCCTGCGCCAGCCGCACCGTGACCGTGTTGAGCGACTGTTTCAGGGCGTCGCGCAGCGTGATGGGACCCTTATAGCTGCCCACCGAAAAATTGTCCGGCCGCCAAACGCCGTTGCCCTGCCCCTGATCGATCTCGATGGGACCATCGATCATGATCGACGCCGGCGTGTAGCCATTGTCAATCGCCGCCGAATAGACCAGCGGCTTGAACGTCGAGCCGGGCTGCCGATAGGCCTGGGTCGCGCGATTGAACTGGCTCTGGTCGAACGAGAAGCCACCGACCATCGCGACTACGCGGCCGGTCAACGGGTCCATCGCGACCATCGCGCCGGACACTTCCGGCAATTGCCGCAGGCGATACTGGCCCTCGACCACCTTGCCTTCCTTGTCGAACAGCGGATCGGCGTAGATCACGTCGCCCGGCGACAGGATTTGCGAGACCGAAGCCATCGCCGGCTTGCCGCGCGCCGCGGCAGCGACCGGCTTGGCCCATCGCACACCGTCCAGCGTGATGAGACCGGTTTGCCGCTCCTTGGAGATGGCGCCGCCGAGTTCGCGGCCGGGCTGGAAGCCGATCCGCGCCGACTGGTCGGACGTCTCCAGCACCACTGCCATGCGCCACGGCGAGATATCGCTGAGCGACTTGATTTCGGCGAGCTTGACGCCCCAGTCACCGGAAATATCGAGCTTGCTCATGGCGCCGCGCCAGCCCTGCGCCTCGTCGAAATTCACCAGGCCGGCGGCCATGGCCTTGCGCGCGATCACCTGCAGCTTCGGATCGAGCGTGGTGCGGACCGACAATCCGCCTTCGTAGAGTTTCTTCTCGCCGTAACGCTCGAAGATGTCGCGCCGGACTTCCTCGGCAAAATACTCGCCGGCAAAGGTATGCGCGCCGGTACCGCGGCTGGCCACGACCAGCGGTTCCTTGCGCGCCTTGTCGGCTTCGGCCTGCTTGATCCAGCCGTTTTCCAGCAGGCGATCGATCACATAATTGCGCCGCTCGGTCGAGCGCTCGCGGTTGCGCACCGGATGCAGCGTGCCCGGTGCTTTCGGAAGCGCGGCAAGATACGCGGCTTCCGCAACCGTCAGTTCGTTCACCGATTTGTCAAAATAGACCAGCGAGGCCGCCGCGATGCCGTAGGCGCCAAGGCCGAGATAGATTTCATTCAGATAGAGTTCGAGGATGCGGTCCTTGGAATAGGCGCGCTCGATGCGCATCGCCAGCAGGGCTTCCTTGATCTTGCGGGTGAAGGAGACCTCGTTGGTCAGCAAGAAATTCTTCGCGACCTGCTGGGTGATCGTCGAGGCGCCCTGCGGGCGGCGGTTGGAGCCGAGATTTTGCACGTAGAGGACGCCGGCGCGCGCCAGACCGGTGAAGTCGAGGCCGCCATGCTCGTAGAAATTCTTGTCCTCTGCCGCGAGGAACGCGTTGGTGACGAGTTTCGGCATCGCCTGGATCGGCAGATAGAGACGCCGTTCCTTGGAATATTCGCCGAGCAGCGCGCCATCGGAGGCGTGCACGCGCGTCATCACCGGCGGTTCATAATTCTGGAGCTGCGAATAATCAGGCAAGTCCCTGGAAAAATGCCAGATACCGGCTGCGACGCCGGCCACGCCCACCAGGAACACCACGCTTCCGGCTGCGAACAAGAAGCCGGTAAACCGCAACAGAAAGCGTATTATCAAAGTTTCATTCCAACTGTTGCGTCGTAATTCCCGACGGTCATTCCACACAAACCCTCTACTCGAGGATTCGCCGTCTGACGCTATCCCATGTTCACATGGTCGAAATCGGGCAATTCACTTTCTTCGATGCCGCCCGGCATGCCGGGTCGATATCGGCGACATCGCAAGCAGAGCGTGCGATTGCAGTGGGCTCTCGGATTAGTAAAGCCCGCCGGTGCCGGGACGCATGATGTTGCCGGCATCGGGCTGTTGATATCCTTGCTGATATCCCTGCTGATATCCTGGCGGGTATCCCTGCGGCACTCGGCCATCCATGTCGGCTACGCCGATAACCGAGTAATTGTCCGGCGGCGCGGTGCCTGGCTTGAACGCCTCCAGGATGGTGCGACCGCCCTCGCCCGGGCCGGCGCGCATGCCGCTCTTGGCATCGACGCGAACCAGCTTGATGCCGGCGGGCACCTTGAAGGGGATAGCCGGTTTGTCGGCGAGCGCAAGTTTCAGGAAATCCTTGGCGATCGGCGCGGCGAGATGACCGCCGGTCATGCCGCGGCCGAGATTGCGTGGCTTGTCGAAGCCGACATAGATGCCGACCACGAGGTCCGGCGAGAAGCCGATGAACCATGCGTCCTTTTCGTCGTTGGTGGTGCCGGTCTTGCCGGCGATCGGCTTGCCGACTTCCTTGACCACCGTCGCGGTGCCGGCCTGCACCACATATTCCATCATCGAGGTGATCTGGTAGGCCGTCATCGGGTCCAGCACCTGCTCGCGGCGGTCGACGAGCTGGGGCTCGGCCTGATTCTTCCAGCCGCCCGGCGCGTCGCAGCCGCGGCACTCGCGGGCGTCATGCTTGAAGATGGTGTGGCCGTAACGGTCCTGGATGCGGTCGATCAGCGTCGGCTTCACCCGGCGGCCGCCATTGGCGAACATCGAATAGGCCGTCACCATGCGCATGACCGTGGTTTCGCCGGCGCCGAGCGCGTAGGACAGGTAATTCGGCAATTCGTCATAGACGCCGAACCGCTTCGAATATTCGCCGATCAAGGGCATGCCGATGTCCTGCGCCAGCCGCACCGTCACCGTGTTCAGCGATTGCCGGAGCGCGTTACGCAGCGTCGTCGGGCCGCCATATCTGCCGGACGAATAGTTTTCCGGACGCCAGACGCCGGCGCCCTGCCCCTGGTCGATTTCAATGGGCGCGTCGACCACGACGGTCGACGGCGTGTAGCCGTTATCCATCGCCGCCGAATAGACCAGCGGCTTGAACGACGAGCCCGGCTGCCGATAGGCCTGGGTCGCGCGGTTGAACTGGCTCTGGTCGAACGAGAAGCCACCGACCATCGCGAGCACGCGACCGGTCCACGGGTCCATCGCGACCATCGCGCCGGACACTTCCGGCAATTGCCGCAGCCGGTACTGGCCCTCGACCGGCTTGCCTTCCTTGTCGAACAGCGGATCGGCATAGATCACGTCGCCCGGCGACAGCACCTGCGCCACCGAGGTCGGCGTCCTGCCCTTGGCGGGCCCGGATGCGGCCTTGGCCCAGCGCACACCATCGAGCGCGATGATGCCGGTTTGCCGCTGCTTGCTGACGGCGCCGCCGAGTTCGCGGCCCGGCTGGAAACCGATCCGCGCCGACTGGTCCGATGTCTCCAGCACCACGGCCATCCGCCACGGCGCAATGTCGCTCAGCGATTTGACGTCGGCGAGCTTCACGCCCCAGTCGCCGGAAACGTCGAGCTTCGAGGGCGCGCCGCGCCAGCCACTCGCCTCGTCATATCTCACGAGCCCCGCGACCATGGTCTTGCGCGCCATCACCTGCATCTTCGGATCGAGCGTGGCACGGACCGACAGGCCGCCTTCGTAAAGCTTCTTTTCCCCGTAGCGCTCAAAGATGTCGCGCCGGACTTCCTCGGCAAAATACTCGCCCGCGAAGGTATGCGCGGCGTTACCGCGGGTGCTGGTGACGTTGAGCTGTTCCTTGCGGGCCTTGTCGGCGTCGGCCTGCTTGATCCAGCCGTTTTCCACGAGACGATCGACCACGTAATTGCGCCGCTCGACCGCGCGATCGCGGTTGCGCACTGGATGCAGCGCAGCGGGCGCCTTGGGCAGCGCCGCCAGATAGGATGCTTCGGCGATCGTGAGTTCATTCACCGATTTGTCGAAATAGACCAGGGAGGCCGCCGCGATGCCGTAAGCGCCGAGGCCGAGATAGATTTCGTTGAGATAGAGTTCGAGGATGCGGTCCTTTGAATAGGCGCGCTCGATACGCATCGCCAGCAAGGCTTCCTTGATCTTGCGGGTGAAGGAGACCTCGTTGGTCAGCAAGAAGTTCTTCGCAACCTGCTGGGTGATCGTCGAGGCGCCCTGCGGACGCTTGTTGGAGCCGAAATTCTGCGCGTAGAGGACGGCCGCGCGCGCCATGCCGGTGAAGTCGATGCCGCCGTGCTCGTAGAAGTTCTTGTCCTCGGCCGCCAGGAACGCGTTGATGACGAGCTTCGGCACGGCCTGGATCGGCAGATAGAGGCGGCGCTCCTTGGAATATTCGCCGAGCAGCGCACCGTCGGAGGCGTGCACGCGCGTCATCACCGGCGGCTCGTAATCCTGGAGCTGCGAGTAGTCGGGCAGGTCCTTGGAGAAATGCCAGATCGCGCCCGCGACGCCGGCTACGCCGACCAGGAACGCGACCGTGCCGGCGGCGAACAGGAAACCCAGAAACCGGACCAGCAAGCGCATTATTGACGTTCCGTTCCAACCCTTGCGCCGTCAACTGCGGCGGCTATCCAAACGCGGCAATCCCCCCGAACGGGCGCCACTACGCGGTCGAACAATAAAAAAGGTCCGGCGGACAATATTGACCGATTCCGAAGACCAGTACGCGATTTTCTATCCGATCTATACCGTTGCCGCTGTGGCCAAACTAGGGCTTGGGCCGCCAAACGGCATGCTTTTCAGCGCGCTTCTACGCAATGCGTACCGGGCTTTTTACTTGCCCGGCCCGTTTGCCAGCCGTTTGGCCAGAAACGTATCGATTGCTTGCGCCATCGAGCCGACGGTCCGGTTCCGCCAGTTTTCCGACACCAGGTGCTCAAGATCGCCCTTGTTGGAGACATAGCCGAGTTCGACCAGCACCGAGGGCACATCGGGCGCCTTCAGGACCCGGAAGCCGGCCGATTTCAGCGGGTGCTTGTGCATCCGCACCGTGTTCTTCATTTCGCCCATCAGGACCCGCGCGAACCGGTTTGAAAAGGTCTTGGTCTCCCGCTGGACCAGGTCGATCAGGATATCGGCCACTTCGGTCGGCTCGTCGGTGAGATTGACCCCGCCGATCGCGTCCGACTTGTTTTCGGCATCTGCCAGTCGTTGGGCCTCGGAGTCGGTAGCCTTGTCGGACAATGTGTAGATGGTGGCGCCCTGGGCGTCGCCCTCGCCGCGCGGCAAGGCGTCGGCATGGATCGAAACGAACAGTGCCGCCGCCTCGCTGCGTGCGATCTTCACACGGTCAGCAAGCGGAATGAACGTGTCGTCGGTCCGGGTCATGACCACGCGATACTTGCCGGACTTCTCGATCCGATCGCGCAGCGCCAAGCCGAAGGTCAGCACCAGGTTCTTTTCCATGATATCGGCGCCGCCGGCCTGGGTGCCGTTGTCGACGCCGCCATGGCCGGGATCGATCACGACCACCGGCCTCTTGTCAGGCGGGGCCGCAGACTTCGCCGCGGCTGCGGCGTCCGGGGTGGCGGCGTTGGCTTCGGCAATTGCGGGCCGCAATTCGGGACGGTTTTCGGGCGGCAACGACTGGACAAAGGTGGTGCGATCAATCTCTTCGAATTCGATCACCAGGCGCGGCGGCTGGCCGTTGGCCGCCTCCAGCACATAGGATTTGGCAATCTTGGCCGGCCCGGTCAGGTCGAACACGATCCGCGATCCACCCGGCATGACGAGACCGTAGCGAAACGCCTTGACCAACCCCCGGCCCGTCGTGCCGATCCCGGCCGGGAGCGTGAAACTGACCTGGGGAAGATCGACGATCACGCGATAGGGGTCGGCCAGCGCGAAGGCACGAAACTGAATCGGCTTGTCGAGATCGAGGATGAAACGGGTCTGCCTGGCATCGCCAGCCAGCCGGGCGTCAGACGCGACCGGGAAATTCGATCCCGCCGCCGGGTTGGGGGCAGCGGCTACCGAGGCCGGCGCCTGAGGCGCCACCCCTTGGGCTGCGCTGGGGCTGATCATCTGGGTACACAGCAATGCTGCGGCGCACAATGGGCCACATCCCAGCAAAACAAGGAGATTTGCGCGGCTCGCCAACGATTCGATGCCTCCGGAGGAGCCTTCCATTACCGCATTAGGCCCGCAGGGTTAATCGGACCTTAATAGCCGGCCAGCGAAAAGGGGCAAGTGTTGCCGCGTTGCGACGCTCGCCGGAAGGTTCCCTTGCACGGAGCCCCCAATCCACGTATGTACGAGGGGCTGACGGCTAATACTCCCGGTTGTGTCGCGTTCAGCCTCCCGGTGCAGCGCCGGAACTTTCGGAACCGAAGGTCTCCTGCGTCTTTCCCGATCCCTCCACAGCCAGCGCCGCGCGCGGCTGACACGGAGCGGCGGTTTCGAGCCCGAGCGGCGTCCGGTCCCAGGTCTTTTTCCAGGGACGGTTTGAGACACGGCAAAACTGATTATCCGGACCCCAAACGGTCCGATATGCGATGGCCGGCGGGCGTTTAGGCGCCGAACCGGGCTTTCAGCGATAGATACGGCGGTATCCCTTTCCGCCAACATGTTCAGACGGGCCGACGCTTGATGCGCCAGACTGTGTTGCCGACCAAGATCCACGGAACGATCGCGCCGACGCGAAGCGAAAGCTTCGCACGTCGCATCGTCCTGGTGGGCCCCCGTTCGGCGCGGCGCCAAGAAGTGCGTTTTGGCCTTCCCCTCACCCCCGAATCAGGTGGACCGTCGCGTCACCGGGCCGCGCAATTTGCGCGCGCCATGCACCGCGCCCGCCCCCGTCAAGAGTCCAAAAATGCCCAACAAGATGTTGATCGACGCTACCCACCCGGAAGAGACCCGGGTTGTTGTGGTTCGCGGCAACCGCGTCGAAGAATTTGATTTCGAGACCGCCCAGCGCAAGCAACTGCGCGGCAATATCTATCTCGCCAAGGTCACGCGCGTAGAGCCGTCGCTGCAAGCGGCGTTCATCGAATATGGCGGTAACCGCCATGGCTTCCTGGCCTTCAGCGAAATCCATCCGGACTACTATCAGATCCCGGTCGCCGACCGTCAGGCGCTGATCGAGGCCGACGAACGCGCCCATCGCGAAGCCGAGGAAGAGAGCGAGAACCGCTCCAGCCACCGCCGCCGCTCGCGCCACCGCAATGCGCGCCGCCGCGGCCATGGCGACCGCGTCCAGAGCGATGTCATCGAGAACGCCGGCCAGGATCCCTCGCAGGCGGCCCAGCCCTATGAAGGCGGCGAGCATGAGCACGACGGCGTATATGCCGAAGCGCAGCCGCACGATGCCGAACATCATGAGGATGCGGCCCATCATGACCATGACGCACACGAACACGAAACGCATGGTCACGATCACGATCAGCCGCACGCCCACCATGATGACGATACGACGGCGCCGCAGGAACAGGCGGATGCCGTAAGCGAAACGCCGGTTGCGGAATCGGAGTCGGGCGCACCCGCCGCGGCGCCGGTCGAAGCGGCAGCCACGGAAGTCACGGCTGAGCCTGCCCAAGTCGCGGCTGAACCTGCGCATGATGAGCATCATGACCAGGAACAGGCGGTCGACAACGCTGCCCATGCCGACGAGCCGCCGCATGTCGAGCATGCCGGTGAAGGCTACGCCGCTGCCGCTCCGGACGAGTTCGCCCGCGTTCCCGAAGGCGACGACGGCCACGACGATGAAGAGGATGGCGAGGACGTCGAAGAGGAAGTCGTCGAATCCGTCGGCGGCGACGACGTGCTGGAGGAAGTCCCGGAACGTCCGTTCCGGCCGCGCCGCCAGTACAAGATCCAGGAAGTCATCAAGCGCCGTCAGGTGATGCTGGTTCAGGTCGTCAAGGAAGAGCGCGGCAACAAGGGCGCGGCGCTCACGACCTATCTGTCGCTGGCCGGCCGTTACGCCGTCCTGATGCCCAACACCGCCCGCGGCGGCGGCATCAGCCGTAAGATCACCTCCGCCCAGGACCGTTCGCGGCTGAAGGAAGTGGTGCAGGACCTCGACGTGCCCGAGGGCATGGGGATCATCCTGCGCACCGCCGGCGCCTCGCGGACCAAGCCCGAGATCAAGCGCGACTTCGAGTACCTGATCCGCATGTGGGAAACCGTGCGCGACATGACGCTGAGGTCGCAGGCCCCCACCCTCGTCTACGAAGAAGGCTCGCTGATCAAGCGCTCGCTGCGCGACCTCTATAACAAGGAAATCGAAGAGATCCAGGTCGCCGGTGAATCCGGCTATCAGGAAGCCCGCGACTTCATGAAGATGCTGATGCCCTCGAACGTGCGGGCGGTGAAGCAGTATCGCGACGGCCAGCCGCTGTTCTCGCGGATGGGCGTCGAGAGCCAGCTAGACGCGATGTTCTCGCCGACCGTGCAGCTCCGTTCCGGCGGCTACATCGTCATCAACCAGACCGAGGCGCTGGTCTCGATCGACGTCAACTCCGGCCGCTCGACCCGCGAACATCACATCGAGGACACCGCGCTCAAGACCAATCTGGAGGCGGCGGAGGAAGTCGCCCGGCAATTGCGACTGCGCGACCTCGCCGGCCTGATCGTCATCGACTTCATCGACATGGACGAGAAGCGCAACAACCGCGCGGTCGAGCGAAAGCTCTCCGACTGCCTGCGGCAGGATCGCGCGCGCATCCAGGTCGGACGCATCTCGCATTTCGGCCTTCTGGAAATGTCGCGCCAGCGCATCCGCGCCAGCGTGCTGGAGAGCTCGACCGAGCCCTGCCCGCAATGCGGCGGCAGCGGTCATGTGCGCTCGGTCTCCTCGGTGGCGCTGCAATTGCTGCGCGGCATCGAAGAGATCTTGATGAAGGGCGCCACCCATAATCTGGTGGTGCGCACCCGCACCGACGTCGCGCTCTATGTGCTGAACCACAAGCGCGGCCATCTGCGCGACCTCGAAAACGCCTTCAAGGTGACCCTGGCCGTCGTCGCCGACGCCACCGTGAGCGGCCAGCAGTCCTATGTCATCGACCGCGGCGAGCAGGTGCACACGCTGGAAGCCGCCAAGGCGCTATTGGCGGCGCAGGCCGCGGCCTTCCCTCCGCAGCTCGAGGAAGCCTATGACGACGATGATGCCTACGACATCGAAACCGAATCCGAGGTTGAGACCGAGGAGACCGAAGGGCTGACCGACGATGCCGCCGAAGCGGCGACGGGCGAAGGCGACGGAGACGGCCAACGCCGCAGGCGCCGCCGCCGCCGGCGCGGCCTTGGCGAGCCGCGTGAAGGTGGCGCCCCGCGCGAGGACGGTGACGCGACGCGCGTCGCAAGCGAGGCCGTCGAAGGCGCGATCGCCGAGGACGGCGAGGCCGATGAGGATGAAGGCGACGAACAGCCGGGCATGGCCCGCGGCGATCAGCCCGCTGGTGGCGCGCGGCGTCCGCGCCGCCGCGGCCGCCGCGGTGGCCGTCGCCGGCGTGGTGGTGGGCTGGAAGACGGCCTTGCCGGATCGATCGCAGACGAACTCGGTCCGACCTCGCCGCCAGAAGCGGCCGAAGCAGCCGCCGATTTCGACGGCGGCTCGTCCGAACCCGCGCCATCGCTGGCGCAGGCCGATATTCAGCCCGAACCGGCCACGGCATCAGCGGAGACCCCGCCCGCGGCTGGTGCCCAGCCGGAGCCGGTTGCGAGCGCGCCCGCCCCGGCCGCTGAAGAAACCGGACAAGAGGCCGAACGGGCCGCGGCGCGGCGGCGCTCGACCGTCCGCGAGAAAGTCAGCTTCATGACCAGCGCGCCGGTCGAACCGGCGCCTTCCGTCAGCCAGTCCGCGCCAGAGCCGATCGCGCCCGCCGAGCCTGCTGCGGCCGAACCGGCGCCAGCCGCATCGGGCGAAGCCGCCCCACGCAAGGCCGGCTGGTGGTCGCGGCGCTTCGGTAGCGGCGAGTAAGAAAATCGAACCCAAAGAAACCGCCCGGCGAACACCGGGCGGTTTTTTGTTGGCGGTATCTATTCCGGCAAGCCCTAACCCGTCGTGTGTCGCTGCGGGCCGCCAACAGGCAGTCGGTGTCCTGGTCCGCAAAGATAAATTTTTCCGACACGGTTCGGCTCGATGGAACAAAAGCGGAGACAATCGCGCGCCGGTCCGAATACAACAGCTCTCATCTTGGCCGTGTTCGTTCCAGCTTGGAGCAAAAACCTCGCGGCATACGTTAGCTAGTTGCGGGGCCGATCTTCGCGAGATCGCCATGCCGCTGCGCGCATCGATGACGATAGCGATCGCCGTTCTCCCGCTATGCTCTGCTGCGGCGCAAGAACCGCGCGCGCTGCTCGACCTGCCTCAACTCGGCCCTTGCAGTTCAACATCGCATCCGCGCCTGCCAGAGAAATGGCAGGGCACCTATCTCATGGCGCCCTTCACCAAGGCGCAGCTTATGCTGGCCGAAATCGTCTCTGACGTCGCGCTTTCCGCGATGCGCGTAAAGCTTCATGGAGTCAGACGCGGGTCGCTGGACCTGTTCATTGCCGGCAACCGGACGTACCTCCTCAAGTCGGAAGGCTCCGCGATCAAGGTGTGCAGGACATTAGGCGATACCGGCTGGCGGCCGCTTCCGACGGACTGGCTCGCGCCGCAGTCACAATGCGCCGGCTCGGCGCCAATCGGCGAGACGCCGGTCGAGTGGTGGAAAACTGCGATCACGCCAGAGCCTGCAAGCTATTGGCTCTGGTTCAAGACGTCGGATCAATCGCCGTTTCGACTCGTCTTTCCATTTGCGAGCGATCACCTTCCACCATTCAGCGGGTATGCGCTCAGCTATCAGGTTCGATTCAACACAGTGGAGGAGACCGGCCTTGCCGAGATCGCTGCTATCTGCAGACGGTCCAAGCCGACAATGACTGGAAATCCGGTGCGAGCGCTGCATGCCATGATCGGTAACATGTCGCGATCGCCCCAAGTTGCGGAGAGCGAGATCAACCGGGTCATGCCCGAACTCCAGGCGGATTGTCCTGCGGTCGCTTTTCCCGAGTGGCCCGAGAGGCTCGCAATCACAGGCCTGATGACCCCGTTCGATTCCGATGAAAGCCCCTACCCAGCCGAAGTGCTGTATGACTGGACCGTGCCGGCACAACGCACCCGCACATTCGGGGGACCGGAAGACGGGATCACGTCTCAAGACTCACTTCTTCTGAGCCCGAAAGGTTACACAGTCACGCATTATCGTGACCGGCCTCTGGTCTGCCGGCCGGTGCTGCCCGGCGCTATCCGTCCGGATTGGGCCGTGCGCGCTCCGTGCGAGTGCGCGGCAACGATCAACGGCACGACCGCTCTGTCGCCTTACGGAACGGCCCGGATTCTCGTGTGTCCGCTCGCAAGTCCGCGCGTCGCCTGGGCCTGGTACGCTCTCTCCGGGAAACCCACCACGTTCATGGTGACTTCATTACGGGGTGACGAGGGAAAACGCCTCTTCGCGGTGCTTGACTATCGCACGTGGCTGCCGGGCCAATCATTCTCGCGCACCGTATTTGACAAGCCGCCGCAATGTGCACCTGCTTCGCATTCGCATCCCACTCGATCCCCATTGAGACGGTGCTCTACATGTCATCTCGGCACCGAGTATTTGCGCTGAACCCGCAGGGCGGGAACGCGGGTAACGCTCGCGCGTTCGATACCGGGGCGAGTATCAACTGCAAATGGAGGAGCAGATGAGAAAGCTGACATTGATCCTTGCTGCCGCCGGCTGTGTCGGCCTTGCGGTACCCGCATTCGCCACCGAGAGGCCGCTCGCTGGACAGAGCGGACCACAGGTCGCAGGATCGGATTTGAGCGGAAAGAGCCCCATCAGTGAATTTTCGGCACAAAAGAAGAAAAAGACAAAGAAAAAAGCGGCAGCCGACCGCAGCTCGTGGGGCGGATAGGCCGAGATGTCCGCTCTCGCACTGATCTATCGCCGTTAGCTGGCGATACGGGAAGAACTGTGACATTCCTTGCCGGGATCGGCGCAAGTCTTCTGCTTGTAATTGGCTCGATTTTCTCGACGACGCGGCAAGTCATTCAAACAATTCTTCCGTAGGCCGGGGTGCTCCGGATGATCATGGTCGCGCGCATGGCACGCTTCCGCTTTATGTTCACGTCGGCGTGCACGCGGTCATGCCTGCGTCCACGCACACTGCACCGTGATGATTGGCGAAAGCCAAAACATTCAAATGACGACTTCGTCGAAGCGTCATGAAATCGTGCGGCTTGGTTTGAGGCGCTGCTAGGAACGGGTCACGTGCTCTCACGTTGTGCGCTTCAAGCACCAGCGCACTGGTGCCGAGGTCGCGCCCATAGCGTCCTTCTTGCGGTGAAGAGCGGCGCGGCCCCTCAATCAGAACAGAGGAGGTTCGCCATGGGTTCGTTGCCTATTTCGCGCCGGCAATCGATCGCCGGCCTATCGGTCGCTGGCCTCGCGGGATTACTCATTCCGCACGCCTATGCTCAGCAGAAGCGCGAGACGACCGGCGTTGGAATCGGCCCGAAGGGGGCCGCAATCGACGACGAGGACATCTTCACCTTCGCGCTGAATCTCGAATACATGGAAGCCGAGTTCTATCTGCGCGCCACGACCGGCAAAGGTATCAGTGAGGCCGATGCCGGCATGGACGCAGGTCGGGTCGTGGGTGGACACGAGGCCCAATTCAAGGAGAAGGCGATCCGCGAGTTCATCGAGGAAACCGCGGAAAACGAACTCGCCCACGTTCGCTTCTACCGCAAGACGCTTGGCAGACGCGCCATTTCGCGACCCGCGATCGATTTCGACGCGGGCTTCAAGGCAGCCGCCCAGGCTGCCGGATTGCCTGCCGATTTCGATCCGTTTGCCGACGACATGTCGGTCTTGCTCGGCGGCATGCTGTTCGAGGACGTCGGCGTAACCGCATATGCCGGTGCGGCCCCGCTGCTCAAGAAAAAGGAGTTCGTGCAAGCGGCCGCCGGGATTCTTGCGGTTGAGGCTTATCACATGGGAATGGCCCGTTCCCAGCTCTACATGATGGGCGAAAAGGCATGGGACGCCGCCAACGCCATCTCGGATGCGCGGGATAAAATTGACGGGACCCCCGAAAAGGAAGACGAGGGAATCAGGGTCGACGGCAAAGCCAATTTCGTGCCTTCAAACGCCGACGCGATTGCCTTCACCCGTACGCCGCAACAAGTCCTGCATATCGTCTACCTGACCGACAAGGCCGGGATCAGCAAGGGTGGCTTCTATCCGAACGGAATGAACGGAGAACTCAGGAGCACCTGACTGCAGCAGTCTCCTGCTGCTCGGGCTCGAATCGGCCGCAAGGCGGCCGATTCGATGCGCTCGCTTAATCGCGACGGTCGAAAATCCGGCGGATCGCCGGCACTAGCGCGGCACCGAGCGCGTTCTTGATCAGCGACGCCGCGATGAACGGCGCAATGCCGACCAGCCACGCCTTTTCCACGCCGAGCTTCATGCCGAATGCCAGCCAGCCAAATCCGGCGGCGAGAATGAGAATGTGTCCGAGCGCCATCGCAGCAAACAGCCAGAACACCGATCGATCCCAGCCGCGCTCGGCGAGCCATCCCGTGACAAAGGCCGCCGCCACGAAACCGAAGAGATATCCGGCCGTCGGACCGACGAGCGGCGCGAGGCCGCCGACAGGGCCTGCGAATACCGGCAGTCCGATCGCCCCTTCGGCGAGATAGGCCATGAGCGTAGCGCTGCCAAGCCGCCAGCCATAGGCCGCGCCGATCATCAGCACGACCAGCGTTTGCAGCGTCATCGGCACATAGGGCAACGGCAGATTGACCTTGGCCGACAAGGTCAGCAGCGCCGTTCCCAGCGCAATCAGGATCACGCCGCGCAACAGGCCCGATGAACCGTCCGCACGATGCGGCCACAGCAGCGCGACGAGCGGGAAATGCGACGGGATGACGGTTTCAGGCATGGTTCTGGCGGACATGATGGCTCCCCGATTGATTGCAGATGAGAATGTGTATGACAGATTGCTGCGCGCTAACGAAGCCAGCGCGCGATGCGTGCTACCGCCTCGCGCATCTCGTCGGCCGAGCGCGCATAGGAAAAGCGGATGAAGCTGCGGCCGTGAATCGGATCGAAATCGACGCCTGGCGTCGCCGCCACATGCGCCTTCTCCAGCATCCGGCCGGCAAACTCGAAACTGTCGGAGGTGAAATCCGAGACATCAGCGTAGAGATAGAACGCACCGTCCGCAGGCAGGAACTTGGTGAGGCCGGCCTTCGGCAATCCCTCGATCAGGATGCGGCGGTTCTCCTCGTAGCCCCGCTTGATCGCCTCCATCTCTTCGCGGCCTTCGAAGGCCGCTTCGGCAGCGATCTGCGACAGCGTCGGCACCGAGATCGACAAGTTCTGCTGCAGCCGCTCGATCGGGCGCACCAACGGCTCCGGCACCACCATCCAGCCGACCCGCCAGCCGGTCATGCAGAAATATTTCGAGAACGAATTGATCACGAGCGCATGCGGCGACAGCTCGGCCGCCGTCACGGCCGGGAACGCATAGTCGAGCCCGTGATAAATCTCGTCGGAAATGAAGCGGATCCCTGCCCCTTCCGCCGCACTGATCAGGCCGGTGAGTGCTTCGCGCGACATCATGGTTCCCGTCGGATTGGCGGGGCTGCCGACCAGCACGCCCTTCAGCGGCGTTTTGCGATGCGCCGCCAGCAACGCTTCGCCAGTCAGCGCATGGCGCGTCGCGCTCGATGTCTCGATCAGCACCGGCTCGCAGCCGAGCGCGGTCAGGATGTGCCGATATGGCGGATACCCCGGCACAGTGACCGCCACGCGGTCGCCGGGCTCGAACATCGACAGAAACGCCAGGATGAAGCCGCCCGACGAGCCGGTCGTGACCACGATACGGTCAGGCTCGGCCGTACAGCCATAAGTATCGCGGTAGTGCCGGGCGATTCGCGCCCGCAGTGAGGGCATGCCAAGCGCGGAAGTGTAGTCGATCCGCGCCTCGTCGAGTGCGGCATGGGCGGCCGCGATCGCGACCTTGGGCGCGGGCGCCGCCGGCTGTCCGACTTCCATGTGAATGACATGGCCGCCGGCCGCTTCGATGCGGGCGGCGGCCGCCATCACGTCCATCACCATGAAGGGCGGAACGTCGCTCCGTGCCGAGGGAGTCAATAGCGCTGTCGCGCGGTCTCTAAGTGTCGATTCCAGCATCGATTTCTGTTATTTGCGCGGGCGCTGCCCGAATCGAGGTTCCCGAACCGGTTACCGCCCCAGACTGGCCGTATTCAATGGCTTGTTATAGCGTTTTCAAGCGCAGTGATACCGGGTTCATGCAGTGATACCTCGGCTCGGATGAAGAAACGCGTTGAAACAACAAACTGGGACCTGTTTCTGATCTAATCGGAGACCGAACCGGCTTCCGGCCAAATCCGGAATGAAAGCCAATCGCCAAAGACCGCTCATGCTCCGCATCGCCTTACGCAAGAAATCACTGAAGTTGACTGCGCTGGCCACAGCCGTCGCGCTTGTCGCTGCGCCGATGGCCGCGACGGCGCAGGAGAACAGGGGTCCGCCTGTGCTCCGCGACGCCGAGACGGAACAATTGCTGCGCGAATATACAAGGCCGATCCTGCGCGCCGCCGGTCTGGAAAAGCAGAACATCCAGATGGTCATCATCAACCAGGGCGTCTTCAACGCCTTTGTTGCCGACGGCCGGCGCATCTTCGTGAACTACGGGGCGATCCTGCAGTCGGAGACGCCGAACCAGATCATCGGCGTGATGGCGCATGAAACCGGCCACCTTGCCGGCGGTCATCTCGCCAAGATGCGCGAGCAGATGGCGCAGGCGCAGACGCAGATGATCATTGCCATGCTGCTCGGCGCCGGCGCGATGGTCGCGGGCGCGCAAGGAGGCGGCGGCAATAGTGGCCTGGCCAACGCCGGCGCAGCGATGTTCTCGGCTCCCGGAGAAATCATCCGCCGCAACCTGCTCTCTTACGTGCGCCAGCAGGAGGAAAACGCCGACAAGGCCGGCGTGAAGTTTCTGAACGCCACCGGCCAGTCCTCGAGGGGCATGTACGAGACCTTCAAACGCTTCACCGAGGAAAGCCTGTTCGCCGCGCGCGGCGCCGACCCCTACGTTCAGTCGCATCCGATGCCGGCCCAGCGCGTCGCCGCGCTGGAAGAATTGGCACGATCGAGCCCTTATTGGGAAAAGAAGGACGACCCTGCACTGCAGCTCCGTCACGACATGGTGCGCGCCAAGATCTCGGCGTTCATGGAGCGGCAGGAGACCGTGTACCGGCGCTATCCGATGTCCAACAACAGCCTGCCGGCGCGCTATGCGCACGCGATCGCGACCTACCGCCACGGCGACCTGCGCAGCGCACTTGCCCAGATCGACGCCTTGCTTCAGCAGCAGCCCAACAATCCCTATTTTTATGAGGTGCGCGGACAAGCGCTGCTGGAGGGCGGCAAGCCGCAGGAGGCGATCGCGCCGCTGCGCAAGGCCGTGCAGCTCTCCAACAATTCGCCGCTGATCGAGATGATGCTGGGGCAGGCCCTGGTGGCAACCGGCAACAACGCCTACACCGACGAGGCCATCTCGATCCTGCGCGCGGCGACGGCGCGCGAGCCCGAGGCGCTGATCGGCTACACCCAGCTCGCCATGGCCTATGGAAGAAAGGGCGACTACGCACAGGCCGACCTCGCCTCGGCCCAAGCCGCCTACCTTCGCGGCGACAGCAAGACCGCGCGCGATCTTGCGTCACGCGCAAAAACGCGCTTCGCAATCGGCACGCCAGGCTGGGTCAAGGCTGACGACATTGTGAGCGCCAAGCCGCTGCCGGGCCAGAAGAGCAACTAGAAATCAAACGCATTCGGCTATAATCCGACCCGGTTCAACCCAAGGACCTGGTCGCCACGAACCGAGATATCCTCCAGGAGCCGGCCTTCAGCAGAATTGCCCGGGACCCCGCCGCATAAGGACTTACCGATGCCCTCGTTCCGTTTTCTCATTCCCGCATTGTTCGCTGTGGCGCTCTGCGGCACGCCGTTGGCGGCTTCCGCGCAGAGCTTCACCGACACCCAGCGCCGCGACATCGAGGCCGTCATCCGCAATTACCTGATCGCGCATCCCGAGGTGCTCGAAGAAGCGATGGCTGAGTTGAGCAAGCGTCAGGCCGCGGCGGAAGCCGCCAAGCACGAAGCCGGCGTCGCCAACAATGCCGAGGCGATCTTCAATTCACCGCGCAACGTCACGCTCGGCAACAAGGACGGCGACGTCACCTTCGTCGAGTTTTTCGATTACAATTGCGGCTACTGCAAGCGCGCGATGCTGGACATGATGGAGCTGATGAAGGCCGACCCGAAGCTGAAGGTCGTGCTCAAGGAATTTCCGGTCTTGAGTGCCGGTTCGGTCGAGGCCGCGCAGGTCGGCGTCGCCGTGCGCATGCAGGATCCGACCGGCAAGAAATATCTCGACTACCATCAGAAGCTGCTGACCGGCCGCGGCGCCGCCGACAAGGCGCGCGCGATGGCCGTTGCCAAGGAAGTCGGCCTCGACATGGCAAAGCTGGAGAAGGACCTGTCGAGCGCCGAAGTCCGCAACACGCTCGAGGAAAATTTCAAGCTCGCCGAGGCAATGGGCATGAACGGCACACCGAGCTATGTAATCGGCAAGCAGGTCGTGATCGGCGCTGTCGGCGTTGAAGCCCTGCGCGAAAAGATCAACAATGCCCGTTGCGGCAAGGCGACCTGCTGAGGTCAGCCGAAATCATTGAAGCAAGCAAATCCGGCTGCGTCGCAGCCGGATTTTCTTTTGCGGGCAAAGCCCTCCGATCGAACCGTGACCATGCAAGGGGTCACTAAGGAACGTTCGACACACGAGACCCCGCCTCGTCGACAATCCGCTCCTGCAGGGCAACGCGCCACCTCCATGGCTGGAGAAGGGTTCGGCGCGTGCAGCGTTCGATCTCAATATCGGCACCTATGACAGCATTGAAGAGATCGCGCAGAAGCATTGGTACCGGTTGTTCGGCGGCGTTCCGGAAATCGGCCACGGCGCTTATGCCATCGGAATCTCGGTGCGCGAAGGCGATCCAAATGTCGGCAAGCCGCCGCGCGACCATTTGCTGCACAAAGACGAACTCGCCGCGTACATCGCGCCCTATACCGAGGCTGCCGAACTGTTCGATCTGGCACGACTGTCCGGCCGCAATCATCTCGGTGGCACCATGTTTCCGTGTCAGTGGACGCCGAAATTCAGCGCGACCTATCTCGAGATCGAAGAGCATTTCGGCGGCTTCAATTTTGGTGGCGGCAACGGTCAGTTCGATCTCGCGACGATGGAATTCGACTGGGCCTGCGGCTGAAGAGCGACGGCGCTTTCGATCGACGCATCAGAACGCCGGCGTTCATCTCGCATTCACAAAACTATTGCCGGCGGAACCGCCAACCATCAGGAACATCAGTCAATTCCCTTCGTTGTCGGTGCGGGCAATGCAGACACTTGAGGAGACTTTCGATGAGTAATCGCTTTCTGATTACGGTCGCGACAGCGGCTCTGATCGCCGGAACCGGCTTTGCGAATGCGCAAGGTACCGGCACGGGGCGCGACACCGGGGCCGGTTCCACGGCGCAGCAGAGCGCGCCTTCTTCTGAGCGCGGCGGCGCCTCGTCAGGCAGCATGCAGCGCGATCCCGGCGGCGCGTCCGACATGAAGGGTGCGCAGTCCGAGCCGAAGTCGAAGGGCCCTGAAAAGAACCAGCGCGCCGACGACCAGATGAAGGGTGGCAAGGACATGAAGGCCGAGGGCAAGGAGGACCGCGGCGGCAAGGCCGAAAAGGGCCAGACGACCGGTCAGGGCGCCGGCCCAGGCACGCAGCGTGATCAGAGCACCCAGCGTGACCAGACCACGACCCAGGACCGCGACAAGAGCATGCAGAAGGGTGACCAGAAGGCTGGCCAGCAGGACCGCCAGCAGGATCGCACCCAGACGCAGACCCAGACGGAGGGTGGAGCCGCGGGCCAGACCACGACAGGTCAGGCCGGCGCCGGCGCGAAGCTCTCGACCGAGCAGCGCACCCAGATCACCAGCGTGATCAAGGAGCAGCGCGTTCAGCCGGTAACGAACGTGAACTTCTCGATTTCGGTCGGCACCCGCGTGCCGCGCGACGTGCACTTCCACGCGTTGCCGGAGCGAGTGGTGACGATCTATCCGGAATGGCGCAGGTATAAGTTCATCCTCGTCAAGGAGCAGATCGTGATCGTGGATCCGAACACCTTCGAGATCGTGGCGGTTCTGGAAGCCTAAAACAGGTTTTCGCAAGAGATCAGGGCGGGCAGAAATGCCCGCCCTTTTTCTCTCTCGGCGCAGCCAATTCTGAAGCGGCCGCACACACTGCCCTCAAGCCTGGATTAACGTCCGAAGTTGCGGACCAGCGCCACCAATGCGGCCTGATTATGCATGCCGGTCTTGCCGAAAGCGCTTTTCAGATTCTGTCGCACAGTCCCGGCCTGAATTTCCAGACGGGCGGCGATCGACGTCACACTCAGCCCGCCCGCCAGCAGGCAAACGATCTCACATTCGCGCGGCGTGAGCCCGAAGGTCTCGATCAGCGCCCTTTCGTCGATCTGCAGCGGCGCGTCCGGCTCCTTGATGAAGATGACGACACGCGGTGCGCGCATCCCGGGCTCAGGAATGCCGAGCCGCCAGATCGGCATGACATCGAGCAGCAGCGGCAATCGGCGGCTGGGGCGCGGCACACTCAGGCGCCGTCCGTGATCTTCTGCGGACGTGGCAGCCTGTGCGATGGCATTCTGGAGCCGGTCGGTCGTGGCCGCGGTCGCGGCCTGCAATGCGCCTGCAGCTTGAGCGAGCCCGTCTCGTTGATTGAGGATCTGGCGTGCACGCGTGTTGACAATGAGCAGACGGCCCGACGCGTCAAGTACGATCGCGGCATCGGCGAGCCGTTCAATCACGGCCGTCAGTCCCGCCGCCCGGTCATCCCCGATGCGCAGCCTCCGGTACAACTGTTGGGCGCGCGTCAGATGGGGAAACAGTTGCTCCAGTGCGCGCGCCTCGGGCTGCAGAAAGGGGCCCCCTGTCCGGGTGCGGCAGGTGGCGACCTGAAGCCATGGGTTCTGCGAACCGCCCCATACCGTCAGGCCGTAGTATCTGTTCATAGGCCGAAGGATTTCGTTATAGAATTCGGTTTGCTCGAACTCAGGGTCGGCCATCAGCTGGTCACCGGTCAAAGCGGTGCCCGGCGCTTGTGCGGGAGATACCCGGTCCATGAACGGTATCAACATGCGAGCAGCGTCCGGCGACAGCAAGCGTGCGACATCGGCCTCGTCGATTCCGGCCATTGCGATCAGTGGCGCCTCGACACCCGAGTCATGGTCTATGACAAGAAAGCTGTGCTCGGCATCCAGCCGCCGGTTCAAGCCATCGAGGGCCGCCGGCCAGATGCCCGGCTCCAGCGCTGCCTGGTAGAACATCTCGGTGAGTGCGAGCCCTGCCGAATCCACGCCGCCGTCCTGCTTCCGGAATACTGCAGGTCGCATATTTGCGGGAACTGCACCGGAGCGAAATGGGGTCTGCTGCTTGTTTTTGTCGCATCCAGAGGCGGTGTGACGATCCTGCAACACGCAGGGGCAATAACGTCAGATCACTACCGTTTGGGCAATGCGGCCTCCAGCGGTTTCAAGGATCAATCCCTTCAGAGGGCGCGCCTGACTCTCGAAGCAGCGGCCTTACGGCAGGGGTGGTCGATGACGAACAGATTGAAACCAACGTGCATCCGGACGCCCGCGCGGCTTCTCGTGAGCGGCGTGGTGTCGGGCAGCACCCTGCGCTGCCTTGCCGCGGCGGCCGGCACGACGGTAGCGGGAATCTCGCCCGCCTTCGCTGTTTGCTACTCCAGCGGCGCAGGTTTCACCGGATCGTGTAACGCCTCAGGGACAACCGGCTTCGCCACGGCAGTCGGCCAAGCGACGATCGCGGATGGCGCCAGCGCTACTGCCTACGGCGCTGCAGCCTGGGCGAACGGCGAAAACGCGACCGCGACCGGTTACGCCAGCGAAGCGAACGGCGACGGTGCGACCGCGACTGGCGCGGGCAGCTACGCGAGCGGCGACAACGCGACCGCGACCGGCAGGGGCAGCTTTGCGATCGGCGCTAGCGCCACCGCGACTGGCCAAGCCAGCACAGCGGCCGGCGCGTTCGCGACCGCAACGGGCCGGCAGAGCTTCGCGAATGGCGGGCTCGCGACCGCGACGGGTGCTCTCGCGAATGCGAGCGGCGCCGGCGCGACCGCGTACGGGCAGAACAGCCGCGCATACGGCGCTAGTGCCACCGCGACAGGCCAAAACAGCATCGCTGACGGCGCCACCGCGAGCGCCTTTGGCCAGAGCAGCAATGCCACCGGGGACGCCACCACCGCCATCGGCCAAGCCAGCATCGCGAGTGCCACCGGCGCAACCGCTGTCGGTGCCAGCGCACAGGCGACCGCGACCGGTGCGGTCGCGGTCGGCAACAATTCGGCCGCGACCGGAACTAACGCAACCGCCATAGGCCCGAACGCCGCGGCCACATTCGCCAATTCGACGGCCATCGGCAACGGCGCGACCGCGACCGCGGCCAATCAGATATCGATCGGCACCGCATCGAATACCTACCGCATGTCGGGCATCACGTCGGCGGCAAGTCTCGCGGCGCAATCCGGCCCGACTTCGATTGTCACCACCGATGCCAATGGCAATCTCGCCGCCGCTCCTTTCAGCGCACAGGATATTTCCGGTCTCCAAACCAACGTGTCCGTGCTCCAAGGCAACGTCGCGACGTTGCAGACGCAGATGCGGCAGGCCTTCGAGGGAACGGCGATCGCCATCGCCATGGGCGGCTCTGCGCTGCCATCGGACAAGAAGTTCGCGATCTCGACGAATTGGGGCACCTTCCGCGGGCAGAACGCCATGAGCCTCGGCGCGCAGATGCGGTTGAACGAATACGTTGTCCTCAACGGCGGCGTCGCCGCAGGCTTTGTGCAAGGCGGCGTCGGCGGACGTGCCGGAGTAACCGTCGCATGGTGACGGCAGCGTGATGACCGGCAAGCGGCGAAGCTGGCGAATTCTGCTGTCCGCGGTTGGTCTGCTGGCGATGATCTCCGCTGCTGCCGCGGAATCGCCCACGCAGGCACCAAAGCCCGCACAGATCGATCGCAACGGGGTCCTGATCCTGATCCGATCGGCGCTGCTGGCCCTGGACCACGCCAACAAGACTGGCAACTACACGGTGCTACGGGATATCGGCGCGCCTGGATTCCAGAGCAATACGGCTGCGCGGCTCGGCGACATCTTCGTCAAACTGCGGAACGACAATCTCGATCTCTCCGGCGTTGCGGTAATCGAACCGCAGTTAAATCTACTGCCGCAGATCGAGGCAAACGGCATGATGCGCATGGCCGGCTTCTTTCCATCGGTACCGACACAGGTCAATTTCGATCTGTTGTTCGCGCCGGTGAACGGCCAGTGGCGGTTGTTTGGCATCTCGGTCGGTGTTGGATCGTCGGCGCCCGTCGCGCCCGAACCATCGGCGGCGAAAAAACTGCCCGCTACTCCGAACGGAGCCAAGCCGGCAGTGGCTGCGAAGTCGGCGCCTGGGACGAAGCCCGCGGCACCGGACAACAAGCCGGCCGAAAGCCAGCAACCGAAGTAGCCCGCAAGCCAGTCACCCTGGATTTCCGGCAATTTCTGCATGAGAACCGGTCATCAGGGCAACCGGCGGTGGATGATGGTGGGCCGGCGGCCACCCGATCGATTCGTTCGGCATTGGTTAATGAACGAATTCAGCAGGTTCCATGCGCCTTTTTATGAACAGGATGAGGCCCTTGAAAGGGGACGGAGCGGCCTAAAGGCTTCCCCTTGGCCGCGATGTTACCTATAACGCCGCGACCTGCCCGACCCTTTTTGCTGGAATCCGGATGGCCCAAGGAACCGCTGCCGCGACGATCTATGTGCTCAACGGCCCGAACCTCAACATGCTGGGGATTCGCGAGCCCGAAACCTACGGCCATGCGACGCTCGCCGATGTCGAAAAACTGTGCGTGGAAACGGCAGCACAGTTCGGCCTGAAGGCCGATTGCCGCCAATCCAACCGCGAGGGTGAGCTGATCGAGTTTATCCACGACGCGCATGCCAAGAAGGCAGCCGGCATCATCATCAACGCCGGCGGCTATTCGCACACCTCGATCGCGCTGCACGACGCGCTGGTCGCGGTGAAGATCCCGACGGTCGAAGTGCACATCAGCAACATCCACGCCCGCGAGAGCTTCCGTCACCACTCCTTCACGGCCATGGCCGCCTTCGCCTCGCTCTGCGGCTTCGGCATCGACGGCTACCGACTCGCAATCAATGGCCTGGCCGCCAGAATCGGCGCCAAGGCGAACACCTGACTCTCAAAAACTGACCTCACAACTGAGATCGAAAGACACCAAGCCTGACGCTTAAGCCGTCACCCACATCGAGATTCCGGATCAAAGAGCATGGCCCGCCAGCCCGACAACAAGTCAGCGGATACATCAGCCGCCAATCTGCAGAGCGACGACAGTGCGCTCATTCGCGAACTCGCGCTATTGCTGGATGAGACCAGCCTGACCGAGATCGAAATCGAGCGCGCCGGCCTGCGGCTGCGCGTCGCGCGCAACGTCACCGTGTCAGCCGCGATGCCGGCAAACTTCCAACCCATGGCGGCCGCGGCAGCAGGCGTCTCCGCCGCACCGACCGCGGGCGCCGATCTGGCCAAGCATCCGGGCGTAGTCCCCTCGCCGATGGTCGGCACCGCCTATTGGGCGCCTGAGCCCGGCGCCAAGCCGTTCATCGATGTCGGCACCAAGGTATCGGCCGGCCAGACTCTTCTGATCATCGAAGCGATGAAGACGATGAACCAGATCCCATCGCCGCGCGCAGGCACGGTGACGCAAATTCTCGTCGAAGACGGCCAGCCGGTCGAATTCGGCGAGCCGCTCGTGATCATTGAATAAGATTCGTCAACGTCAGGCGCTGCGATGTTCGATAAGATTCTGATAGCCAATCGCGGCGAGATCGCCCTGCGCGTGCTGCGCGCGTGCAAGGAGCTCGGCATCTCCACCGTTGCCGTGCATTCCACCGCCGACGCCGATGCCATGCATGTGCGGCTCGCCGACGAGAGCGTCTGCATCGGGCCGCCCCCCTCCAAGGACTCCTATCTCAACGTCCCGGCGCTGCTCGCGGCCTGCGAGATCACCGGAGCGGACGCCGTGCATCCCGGGTACGGATTCCTGTCCGAGAACGCCCGCTTCGCTGAAATTCTCGCCGATCACAATCTGCATTTCATCGGCCCGAAGGCCGAACACATCCGCCTGATGGGCGACAAGATCGAGGCCAAGAAGACCGCCAAGCGGCTCGGCATTCCAGTGGTGCCCGGCTCCGACGGCGCGGTCTCGTCCGATGACGACGCCCTGGCAATCGGCAAGGCGATCGGCTTCCCCGTGCTGGTCAAGGCGGCGGCCGGCGGCGGCGGGCGCGGCATGAAGGTGGCGCACACCGCTGACGACCTGATGCTGGCGCTCTCGACCGCATCCAACGAGGCCAAGTCGGCGTTCGGTGACGCTTCCGTCTATCTGGAAAAATACCTGCAGAAGCCGCGCCATATCGAGATCCAGATTCTCGGCGACGGCCGCGGCGGCGCGATCCATCTCGGCGAGCGCGACTGCTCGCTGCAGCGCCGTCACCAGAAGGTCTGGGAAGAAGGCCCCTCGCCGGTTCTCGCCGCCGCCGCCCGCGCCAAGATCGGCGAGACCTGCGCCAAGGCGATGCGGGACATGAAATATCTCGGCGTCGGCACCATCGAATTCCTCTACGAGGACGGCGAGTTCTATTTCATCGAGATGAACACCCGCATCCAGGTCGAACATCCCGTGACCGAGAGCATTACCGACATCGACCTGGTGCTGGAGCAGATCCGCATCGCCGCCGGCGGCGACCTGCCCGCCAAGCAGGAAGAGATCGCCATCATCGGCCATGCCATCGAATGCCGCGTCAATGCGGAAAACCCGCAGACCTTCCGCCCCTCGCCCGGCAAGATCACGCAATTCCACCCGCCCGGCGGGCTCGGCGTGCGGATCGATTCCGCCGTTTATCAGGGCTACGTCATTCCGCCCTATTACGATTCGCTGGTCGGCAAGCTGATCGTGCACGGCAAGACCCGCGCCGAATGCCTGATGCGGCTGCGCCGGGCGCTCGACGAGATGGTGGTCGACGGCATCGAGACCACCCTGCCGCTGTTCCGGTCCCTGGTCCGGGAAGCCGATATCATCAACGGCGACTACCACATTCACTGGCTTGAGCAATACCTCGCCGGCAAGCCGGTGGACGGCAAAGCCTCCTGAGCGACGCTCCCCATATTCGACGGTGCATGGAACCGATGGGTTCCATGCACGTTGGCATGTGTAAGGGTTGGCCAGGGGTACTTGTTCCGTTTGCTCATGACGCGAGATCAACGTGACCGCTGATGCCCAGCGCAAGCGCGCCGTGGGCCACATCCTGCTGCTTGCGGCGGGGCTTTTGGTCTTGACCGTCATCAGCGCGGGCTCGGTTCATCTCGTGAACATGGCTCGCGAGGATGCACGCAGGGTCTTGCACACCCTCGAGGTCGAAAACCAGATATCGCTCGTTCAACTGCAGTTGCGGCGTGCCGAAAGCGCCCAGCGCGGCTATCTGGCGACCCTGCGACCGGATTTTCAGGCCGATTTCGAGCAGGCGATGACCGCACTGGCCCCTGCGCTGACGCGGCTGAGCCAGCTCATCAGCGACAATCCGGTCCAAAGGCGGCTCATCAACGAGATGATGCCACTCTACGACCAGCGGGTTGAGGAATTCCGTACGACCATGGAACTGGCCCGCTCGCAGCGCATGAGCGATGCTGCCAAAATCGTGCGCGAGGGCATCGGCCGCGACACCATGAAACATATCGAGGATCTCGCGGTGCGGATGCGGACCGAAGAAGATCGTCTGTTTGTGGAGCGCACGACCAACGCCGACCACAGCCAGACGCTGGCGGCTTCGATCACGGGCATCGGCTCGGGTCTCGTCGTCGTGCTGGCCGGTATTGCGATCTTCCTGGTGCGGCGCTCGTCGCACGCGCGCGACCAGGCCGACGCCAGGCTACGCGACAGCCATCTCAACCTCGAAGCCACGATCGACGAGCGCACCGCGGACCTGCGCGAGGCCAATGACGAGATTCAACGCTTCGCCTACATCGTCAGCCACGACCTGCGCTCGCCGCTGGTGAACATCATGGGCTTCACCAGCGAGCTGGAGGAATTGCGCGGCGACATATTCAAACGGATCGCAGCGCTTTCCCGCGCGCAATCTGAAGCTCCACCCGCGCCGGAAAACGCCACCGATACCGCCGAACCCGTGCTCGAGGGTTCCGACAAGCAGCTCTCGGAAGATTTCTCCGAGGCGCTCAGCTTCATCAAATCGTCGATCGGCAAGATGGACCGGCTGATATCGGCGATCCTCAACCTCACCCGCGAGGGACGACGCGAATTCGAGCCGGTCTGGATCGATACCAGGGAGCTAATCGAAGCCATTGTGACGACGGTGGCGCATCAGGCCGCGGAAGCCCAGGCCGAGATCCGCATCGACGCGCTGCCGAATATCGTCAGCGACCGCCTTGCACTGGAGCAGATATTCTCCAATCTGATCGACAATGCACTCAAATACCTCAAGACCGGGGTCCCCGGCGAAATCTCGGTGCGAGGTCGCACCAAGCTCGGCTTTGCGATTTTCGAGATATCGGACAATGGGCGCGGCATCGACCCCAAGGACCATCAGCGCATTTTCGATCTGTTCCGCCGCGCCGGAACCCAGGATAAGCCGGGACAAGGCATCGGGCTTGCCCACGTACGCGCCTTGGTGCGCCGGCTGGGAGGAACCATGTCGGTCGCCTCGGAACTCAACCAGGGCAGCACGTTCACGATAACGCTGCCTATTAATTGGTCTGCCAAGCGGAACACACGGCCATGAGTAATCCAGTCACCATCATCATGATCGAGGACGATGAGGGCCATGCCCGCCTGATCGAGCGGAATATACGCCGATCCGGTGTCAACAATGAGATAATTCCGTTCACCAGCGGTACAGCCGCGCTGAACTATCTGTTCGGCTCGGACGGGACGGGCCTGAACCACAAAGGCAGCGCGCTCCTGATCCTGCTCGATCTCAATTTGCCCGACACGACGGGCATCGACATTCTGAAGCGGGTCAAGGAAAACAAGTATCTCAAGACCACGCCGGTCGTGGTGTTGACCACCACCGACGATTCTCATGAGATCAAGCGCTGTTACGACCTCGGTTGCAACGTCTACATTACCAAGCCCGTGAACTACGAAAGCTTCGCCAACGCCATTCGCCAGCTCGGTCTGTTCTTTTCCGTCATTCAGGTCCCTCCGGCAGCCATATGAAACCTGCGACGCCGACATTGCTGTACATCGACGACGATGCCGGCCTCGCCCGGCTGGTCGACCGCGGCCTGACGCGGGCCGGCTTCAAGGTCATCCACGCTGCAGGCGGAGAAGAAGGACTCGCGCGGCTGGCGCAGGGCGGCATCGATGTGATCGCGCTCGACCAGTACATGCCGGGTCTCGACGGCCTCGAAACGCTGGAACGGATCATGGCGATCGCGGACGCCCCACCCGTGGTGTTCGTCACGGCCGCACAGGATTCGGCGATCGCCGTCACGGCGCTCAAGGCCGGCGCCGCCGACTATCTCGTCAAGGATACGCAGGGTGATTTCATTCCGCTGCTTCAGGTTGCCGTCAATGGCGCGCTGCGGCAGGCGGAACTGCAGCGGGCCCGCGACGAGGCCGAAGCCGAGGTTCACGCCTCGCGCGACCGTTATGCGGCGCTCGCCGCCGAGCGCGAAGTGCTGCTGCGCGAAGTCAACCACCGCGTCGGCAACTCCCTGCAGATCATCGCCTCGCTGTTGCACCTGCAGGCCAATTCGGCCACCCAGGACGATGTCAAGGCGGCGCTGACCAATGCGATGGGCCGCGTCGCCGCGGTCGCCCAGGTGCACCGCCGCCTCTACACTTCGCATGACCTCAAGAGCGTGCTCTTGAATCAGTATCTCGAAGCCCTGCTGGAAGACCTCCGCCGTTCGGCCGAGGGCAACAGGATGTCACGGCTGACGCTCAAGGCCGAACCGATCGAGATCGACCCGGACCGCGCCGTGGCGATCGGCATCATTGTCAACGAATTGGTGATGAACGCCGTCAAATACGCCTATCCCGACGGCGCCGGTCCCATTCATGTCGAGCTCAAGCCCGACGGCGAAGATCTCGTGGTCTCGATTGCGGACGACGGCGTCGGTCTCAACGCCAAGGCGGACCCGCGCTCCACCGGGATGGGACAACGCATCGTCAGCGCGATGGCCGCCAAGCTGGACGCCAGCGCCGAGCGCGATCCCAACCATCACGGCACACGGATCGTGCTGCGCTTCCGGCGAGTCCCGGCAACGCCGGCCGCGAAACCGACCAACGCCGCGGCGGGTTAAGCTGGACCTGATACACTGTTGGTTCGAAGGAGCCCTCCGGCGTCTACACGGTGTAGGTGAGACATGGAGATTGAGGAGTGGCTGCGCGGCTTGGGCTGTAGCAATACGTTCCGGCTGCGGAACAGAACCTCGCCACCTCAGCCGAAGGTGTGAAAGAGTCCGCACCAATCACGGAACTCGCGTCCCACGATTTTCGGTAGTCTTACTTACTTCGCTCAGATTCTTGGGACGGGCCTTTTATGCTCTTTGGCACCGCCTCGATCAGCAGCGCGAGCGCCTTGCTGAAGCCTGAAGTGGCGTAAGATGCTCCCCGATAGTGGCCGAGACGCACGACGACGAGGTCGTGCGAGGGCATGATCAGCGCGGTCTGCCCGCCAGCGCCCGCCATGTAATAGGCATCGCGCGGGACCGGATATTGTCTGTCGCCGTTGAGCCAGAAAAAAGCTCCATAGATCGGCCGATTGTCCGCGGCCCATGCGGGCGCAGGCGTGCTGACGAATGTGGTGTAGCCCTCTGGGAGAATGCGCTCACCGTTCCAAACGCCTCCCTGAAGAAAGAGATTGCCAAGCCGCGCCCAATCGCGCCCAGAGCCTACCCCATAACCTTGCCCTAGAAAATTTCCGAACGGATCAGTTTCGACCACCATGGTACGGATGCCGAGCTTGTCGAAGAGCGCCCGCTGAGGAAATGAGAGATATTCGTCGCCGCGTTTTTCGACACCGAGCCGGATCAGATAGTTGATCAGGACCGGATCGGTGTTGCGATAGCGTCCGACCGTGTTGGGAGGCCATTGCAATGGCCGTGTCGCCGCATAGTGAAAGGAATCGATGCCGCCGGTATAAAGATAGACGTGATCAGGGTAAGGCCCGCTCAAGTCATAATCCGGGTCTTGGGGCGCCCTGATCCGAAGCCCGCTCGACATGCGAAGGAGATCTGCAATGCGTATTTTGGCGCGCGGGTCGCCGGGGGTTTGCCATTCAGGGATCGGTGCCGGCTGGTCTAGATCATAGACGCCGTCTTTGACCAGAATGCCAAAGAGCGCTGCCGTAACGCTTTTGCCCATGGACCAGCTTTCGAGCGGCGTCTGCGCCGTAGCACCTTCGGCGTAGTGCTCGGCAATGAGGCGGCCTTTCCATGTCACAACGAACGCCGCGGTCAGTCCTTCGGCCGGCTGAAACGCGGCATTCACGGCAGCTTTGAGTTTCTCGGCATCGATCTCTGTCGGCAACGGCTCTTGCGGCAGCATGTCGCCCATGGGCCACATTTGGGTCGCGGGATCGGGCAATCGGCTCTTGACGGCGACCGGCTTGAAATTCACGGCGCTCTCGCCGATCGGGAAGGTGACGCAACCCTGGCTCCCGAGATATTTTGCCGTCCGGGTCACGCCGCTAGGGAGCGCGACGTGGACCGCCTTGTTGGTGCGATCGATGACCGGCTTGCCAAGCTTCGCGCGCTGTCCGTAGGGAGCCGTGAAGAACCCAACATTTTCGGCCGCGAAATCAGGCGCCAGGCCGGTCATGAATACAGCCGAGCACATCACCTTCGCATATCCGGCGGCATGATGTGTCAAGGGGTCGCCTGGCGGCGGCGCATAGGGCGAATCTAGTTCGAACGATTTCGCGCGCGCGATGAGCGCGTCGTTGGCCAGAGCCTGCGCAGCCGCCGCCGTACCGGTGAGAGCCGCAAGAATCGTCACCAGAAGACACCTATTCATGATCGCTCCCGCGATAAAAGAACGAGAATCGTGTGGTTCAATTGCCGCCCATGCAACACATCAATATGCCCTAACGCGCATCTGAGTGAGAGTATGGGACCATATCAGATCGGCGGCACAACCGTCAGGGCCGAGATGCCATTACGCAACTCGGCTCGCAACGACCAAGCTAAAACGTTTCCAATCAAGCGGGCTATGAATCCTGCGGCGTCGCCGCCTCAATCGCGCGTGCAGCCGCGACGAGAACGTCCGCCACTTCGATCGCGCGGCGTGGGCTCATTCTGTTCCGAATGGCAGACAACGTAATCGCTGCGGCGGGCTGGCCGTCCGGCGTCCGGATCCAGGCTGAAAGCGACTTCGTGCCCTGAACCAGACCGACGTCACGCAGATTGTAGCCCCTGCGGCGGGCGAGTTGGACCTGTCCGAGCACCGTCGGCGTATCGGTCCGATAGCCCTTAAATCTGGCTTCGTTGGCGAGCACGATCTTGCGCGCCTCCGATGGCGGCATGGCGGCCAATATTGCTACCCCTGCGCTGCTGACGCCCAGCGGACGACGCACGCCGACCTCGATCGACAATATCTGGATCGGATAGCTGCCGATGCGGCGCGCCACGCACAAGGTGTCGAGACCGGTACGCACCGTCAGAAACAGGGTATCGCCGAGTTGCGCCGACGCCGCCGCCAGATGTGGCTCGGCCGCAATCAGCAGCGGTGAACGCGATGGACGCGCCAGCGCCAGTTCAGGCACCTGGCGGCCGACCACGTAATTGCCGGTCCGCTCGCTGCGCTCGACGATGCCCTCCTCGATCAGCACATGCACGATGCGATGGACGGTGGGGCGCGTAAGCGAGGTGGCCTGCACGACTTCCGCGAGAGGCACGCCACGCTCGCCGCCGATTGCGAGCGTACGCAGCACCGCCAGCGCCCGGCGGATCGCCTGCCCGCCCTGCAGCGGCTCGCGCCTGCGCACCTTTAACCGGCCGTTTGTCATACGCATGGCCCACTGTCCACAATGTGGACAGAAACACCACAATTTCGTCGACAGTGGAAGGGGTGCGCGCAAAATCCGCGACGCGGAACAATAGATGCGCATGCCGCTGGGCGGGGCGCGCGCAAACAAAAAAGTAGCGGCAAATGTGCCGCTTTTCGGGAGAATCCGATGAAGTTTTTCGCGGTCGCAGGCGTCGCTGTATCGGCACTATTGGCTGTGCTGTCGAACACACCGGCCGACGCCCAGCAATGGCCGGCGCGGCAGGTGCGCCTGATCGTCCCCTATCCGGCCGGCGGCAATGTCGACAGCGCCGCGCGCGTCATCGCCGACAGGCTCCAGGCCAAGCTCGGCCAGCCCTTCATCGTGGAAAACAAGGCCGGCGCCGGCGGCCTGATCGCCGGCGAGGCGTTCGCGAAAATGCCGCCCGACGGCTACGCACTGTTCGTCGGCGCCAACGGTCCGGTGCTGTTCGCGCCCGAGATCGCCAAACGCGACGCCTACAACTGGAAGCGGGATTTCGTTCCCATCAGCTCGATCACGATGACGCCGCTGGTGCTCGAAGTGCATCCGTCGGTGCAAGCCAAGGATCTGAAGGAGTTCATCGAACTTGCCCGCCGCGATCCGGGCAAGCTGACGATGGCCTCGCCCGGCCAGGGCACAACCAACCATCTGCTTAGCGAGCTGATGCAGGAGAAGCTGAAGCTGCAATGGCTGACGGTGCACTACCGCGGCAACGCCCCTGCCCTCAACGACCTGATCGGCGGACAGGTGCAATTTGCTTTGGACCAGATTTCGGTCGGACTGCCTTCCATCAAGAGCGGCATGCTGCGCGCGCTCGCCGTCACCGGCAACCACCGCGCCTCCTGGCTTCCTGACGTCCCGACCTTCACCGAACTCGGCTACAAGGAATTTGACGGCCAGACCTTCACCGGCCTGTTCGCGCCCGCGCGCACGCCACCTGAGATCGTGACCAAGCTTCACGAAACGATCGCGGAGATCCTGAAAGATCCTGCCATCGTCGAGAAGTTCAACGCGCTCGGCGCCGAGGCCGTGTCGATGACGCCAGCGGAATTCACGAGCTATCTCGAAAAAGAAGACGCCAAGTGGATTCCCGTCGTCCGCAAGGCGAATATCAAGGCTGACTGAAGGTCTTTCCGATGCGGATCGATCCGGCATATCTCGACTCCGAAACGGCCTACCGGCTGATTACCGGCATCGTGGTGCCCCGCCCGATCGCCTGGGTGACCAGCTTGTCGGGCGGCGGGGTGCTCAACCTCGCCCCGTTCTCTGCCTTCACCTTCGTCTCGCCGAAGCCGCCGATGCTGGCCATCAGCGTCGGCCGCAAGGGCGGGCTCTACAAGGATACCGCGCAGAACATCCTCAACAACGAGGAGTATGTCGTTCACATCGCGGACTCCAGCCTGATGAATGCGGTGCATGAGAGCTCTACCGAGCATCCGCCAGATGTCAGCGAGGTCGAGGAGTTGCGGCTTTCGACGCTGCCGGGCGAGCGGATCAAGGTCCCCCGCCTCACGGCCGCACCGATCGCGATGGAATGCCGCTTCCGGCAGTGCCTCGAATTCGGCGAGACCCGCAGCCGGCTCATCGTCGGCGAAGTGCTGGTCTTCCATATCAGGGATGGCCTGCTCAACAACGGCAAGATCGAAACCGAGGCGCTCGATCCGATCGCCCGCATCGCGGGCCCTCGCTACGCCAAGCTCGGCGAGATCGTCACCCTGAAGCCCGTGTTCCAGACTTCGAAAACTGAATCCTGAAAACGCCGAAGGGCGTTGTCGCTGCGCGAACGCGGCGCTGATCCGGAGATCCACCGCATGCATCTTCTGAGTTATCTCGCAAACGGCGAGCCGCGCTTCGGTGCGGCCGTTGCCGGCGGTGTGGTTGACCTCACCAAACGGCTCGGGCCGAAATGTCCTGACCTTCGGTCCCTGATCGCCAGGAACGGCCTTGAAGTGGCGCGGCAACTGGTCGCCGATCTCAAGCCGGACCATGCCCTCGATGAACTCGTGCTGTTGCCGCCGATCCCGAACCCCGAAAAGCTCTGGTGCATCGGCGTGAACTACAAAGACCGCAATGCCGAGTACAAGGACAATTCGGACCTGCCGAAATATCCGAGCCTGTTCGTCCGCAATCCCTCCTCGGTCGTCGGCTCCGGTCAGCCGATCGAGAAGCCGAAGATCTCCGAGCAGCTCGATTACGAGGGCGAACTCGTGATCGTGATCGGCAAGGAAGGTCGGCACATTCCGCGCGAGCGCGCCTTCGAGCACATCTTCGGCATGACGCTGTGCAACGAGGGCAGCGTTCGCGACTGGCTGCACCACGGCAAGTTCAACGTCACCCAGGGCAAGAACTTTGACCGCTCGGGCAGCGTCGGCCCGTGGATCGTCACCTCGGACGAATGCGACCCGCGCGCGCCGCTCGACATCGTCACCCGCGTCAATGGCGAGGTGCGCCAGAGCGATACCACGGAACGGCTGATGTTTCCGTTCGACTTCCTGATCGCCTATCTCTCCACCTTCGCCACCCTGAAGCCCGGCGACATGATTGCGACCGGCACCCCGACCGGGGCCGGCGCGCGCTTCACGCCGCCGCGCTGGCTCAAGGTCGGCGACGTCGTCGAGGTGGAATCCGCTGGTATCGGCATCCTCCGGAACACCGTGGCGGCGGAGCAATAGCCGATGCTCGATCAACAGACCATCGAACGGCTGGCGCAACGCCTGGACGAAGCCGAACGCAACAAGTCGCTGATCCCGGCGTTCACGCGCGACTATCCGGATCTCACGATCGAGGACGCCTACGCCATTCAGCGCGCCTGGACCAAGCTGCAGCTCTCCCGTGGCCGCGTCGTCAGGGGCCACAAGATCGGGCTGACGTCGAAAGCGATGCAGAACGCGGTCGGCATTTCCGAGCCTGACTACGGCGTGCTGTTCGCCGACATGTTCTATCCCGACGCGTCGGCGATTCCGTTCGACCGTTTCCGCGCGCCCCGGATCGAGGTCGAACTGGCGTTCGTGCTGAAGGCGCCGTTGAAGGGACCGGACTGCACGCTGTTCGACGTGCTCAATGCCACCGACTACGTCACGCCGGCGCTCGAAATCCTGGAAACCCGGATGCATCGGGTCGATCCCGATACCAAGGCGCCGCGCAAGGTGACGGACACGATCTCCGACAATGCCGCGAATGCGGCGCTGGTCGTCGGTGGCCGGCCCATTCGCCCGCTCGACGCCGACCTGCGCTGGATCGGCGCGCTGTTGTTTCGCAACGGCCAGATCGAGGAGACCGGCATCGCGGCCGGCGTGCTCAATCATCCCGCCAACGGCGTAGCCTGGCTTGCCAACCGGCTGGGCGCCCAAGGCGAGCATCTCGATGCCGGCGAAGTGGTGTTGGCGGGATCATTCACGCGTCCGGTCGACATTGCCAGAGGCGACACGTTCCATGCCGATTACGGCCGGTTCGGATCCGTGTCCTGCCAGTTCGTTTGAATAAAAAAGCGTTCCAGGGAGAGCAGTAATGACAAGGCGCAAGAGCATTCATATCGGCGAGTTCAAGCACGCCAATCCGATTCCCAACGCCTGTCGGATCGGCAATCTCCTGATGTCCGGTGTCATCCTCGGCCGCGACCCCGCAACCGGCAAGATGCCGGAAAAGATCGAGGACCAGTGCGCCAACATGTTCGCCCACATGAAGGCCATCGTGGAAGCCGGCGGCGGAACCACCGATGACATCATCAAGATGACGGTGTGGCTGCAGGATCGCACACAGCGCGCGCCGGTGAATGTCGAATGGCTGAAGATGTTTCCCGACGAGCATTCGCGCCCTGCCCGCCACGCGCTGCAGATGGATATGGAGAACGGCGCGCTCGTGCAATGCGATTTCACAGCCGTGATCGGGCTGACCCCCCACAAGGAACCTGACATGCCGACCTATCTTCCGTTCGATCCGAACCCGCGCCGTCCCTCAAAACTGCCGCCGCCGAAGAGCATCGACAGCCAGTTTCATGTGCTCGGCCCGCTGGACAAATATCCGGTGCGGCCGGGAGCCGCCTACCAGATGCCGACCGCGACCTGGGAAGCGGCGCTGCGCGTTCACAAGACGCTCGGCATCGAGCGCGGCATCATCGTGCAGACCACGACCTATGGCGCCGATCATTCGGTCGTGCTCGACGGCCTGGCGGCGATGGGACCGAACTATCGCGGCTGCGCCAATGCGCTGGTGTTTGCCGAAGCCGATGACTCATATCTCGCCAGGCTGCATGACGCCGGCGTGCGCGGCGCGCGTTTTAGCTTCCGCCAGGAACTTGGTGCGGTGCTCTCGGACAAGGATTTTGCCCGCGCGATCGCCAGAATTCGCGAACTCGGCTGGTATGCAAAGATCCAGCCGGAGAAGGATGGCATCGTCTCCAGCGTCGCCAAATACGAAAATCTCGACGTTCCCGTGCTGATCGATCACATGGCGCGCCCTGACCCGACGGGCGGCAAGGAGGACCCGAACCTGCAGAAGATGCTTGAGCTTTTGTCGAAGGGCAATTTCTGGGTGATGCTGTCGCTCGGCGAAAAGACCTCGAAGAAGGGCCCGCCCTGGGACGACGTCATCCCGATCGCACGCGCCTATATCGAGGCGGCACCCGACCGGTGCGTATGGGCGAGCGACTGGCCGCATCCGGTGTCGGTGGTGCAGCCGCCCAACGATGCCGACCTGCTCGAACTGCTCTATCGCTACGTAGCCGATGAGGCGGAACTGAAGCGAATCCTGGTCACCAACCCGGCCAAGCTGTTCGGCTTTGAGAATTAAGCGGCATAGCGCCTAGCGCAGCGCGACCGTCACGAATGACACGACAACGGGCAGCGTCACCGCCGCCAGCGTCGTGCCAAGCGCGACGGCGCCCGAAACGGCTTCGTTGAGCCGTCCGTATTGGGCTGAGAAAATATAGGCATTGGCGCCGGTCGGCATCGCGGCAAAAAGAACGACCACGGCCGCGGAGATCGGCGGCAAGGCCAGGACGTAGAATGCGAGGACCGCCGCGACGGCCGGCATCGCCACGAGCTTGAGCGCGCACATGATGGCCATGCCGAGCGCCTGGCCCTTGATCCTGAATCCAAAGAGGTTGATGCCGAGCGCGATCAGGGCCGTGGGCGAGCCCGCCTGCGCCAACAGTTCGAGGGTCTTGTCCGCAACCGGATGCAGCCCCAATCCGGTGAGGCGCCAGAGGAAGCCGAAGCCGAGCGCGAGCATGATCGGGTTGCGCGCGATCTCCCGCACGGCCCGCAGCACCAGCAGCGGCGCCGTCTCGGAAGACTTCCGCTCCGCCCATGCCATCTGCAGCGTGCCGCAAAGCCAGAGCAGCGGCGTGTTGACCGACAGGATCAGGGCCATCGAGCCGGCGGCCTGGCTTCCCAGCGCCGACAATGTCAGGGGAAGGCCGAGCATCACGATGTTGCCGTAGATCGAGCCGATCGCGAGCACCACGCCATCCGCCCGGGATTGCCGCAATAGCGCTGACGCCAGCAGCGCGGCGATCCATATCACCGCCGTTGCGCCGTAATAGGCGCCCCACACCGAGAAAGCGTTGACGGCGGGAAATTCGGCGACGACCACGATCCGGAACAGCAGCGCCGGAATGGCGATGCTGAAAGCGAACTCGGCAATGCCCTTGTGCGCCGTAGGGGTTATGAAACGCAGCGCGACCGCCGCATAGCCCGCCCCGATCAGGGCGAACACGGGGACGACGATCAACACTGCATTCATGCCGCACTCATCTGCCGGAATTCGGCCGGGATTCCCCCTCGCCGTCATCCTTGTCGCATCAATGCGGCCATGGTTGCGCACCAATTGCTCTTGAAACGTAGCATAGGCCCGCTGCCTCCTGCTATCCTCCCGCCCATGACATCGCGCGAGTCAGCCGCTTCCGAAATCACCCCCGAAGTGCTGCTGCGGGCCTATGCCTGCGGCATCTTCCCGATGGCCGAGAGCGCCGATGATCCGACGCTGTTCTGGGTCGAGCCGGAACTGCGCGGGGTGATCCCGCTCGAAGGCTTCCGCATTGCCTCGCGGCTTGCCCGCACCGTGCGCTCGGACACTTTCAGCGTTACCGTCGACACCGCCTTCAAGGCGGTTATCGCGGGCTGCGCGGCGCCGCAGCCGGGCCGCGACGACACCTGGATCAACAAGCGCATCCGCGATCTCTATCTCGGGCTCTACGAACTCGGACACTGCCACAGCGTCGAGGTCTGGCAGGACGGCGACCTCGTCGGCGGGCTCTACGGCGTCAGCCTGGGGCGGGCGTTCTTCGGTGAGAGCATGTTTCATCGCGCCCGCGATGCGTCCAAAGTAGCGCTGGTGCATCTGGTGGCGCGGCTGATTGCAGGCGGGTTCGAGCTGCTCGACACGCAATATGTCACTGAGCATCTGCGCAGTTTTGGCGCGGTCGAAATTTCAAGGCGGCGCTATCGCGCAATGCTCGACAAGGCGATCGCGGGCGAGCCTGCGGAGTTTATGCGGCTGCAAGCCAGCATCAGCGGTGCCGATGCACTGACGATTATTGCAAAACGCGCGTAGCCCGGATGGAGCGCAGTGAAATCCGGGGCCGCTTTCTCCATGGCGACACTGATCCCGGATTGCGCTGCGCTCCATCCGGGCTACGCTTGTAACGCCGTTAATTCCCGAACAATCCGCCGAACAGTCCACCCGGCCGCTGTTGCGGCGGCGGCGGTGGTGGCGGCGGGGCCTGCTGCGGCTGCTGCTGGAACTGCGGCTGTGGCGGCGGTCCCGGCGGGCGTGGCGCCGCCTGCTTCGGCTGAGGCGGACGCTTCTGCGCACCCGGCGGCGGCGCGGCCGCCTTGGCCGGATCGGGTTGCGCACTGACGATAGTCTGATCCGGACCTTTGCAGTCCGTCAGCCAGATATCGTAGACCGGATGCTCGACGCCGTGCAGGCCGGGGCTGGCGGCGAACATCCAGCCTGAGAAGATCCGTTTCACCTCGCCCTGCAGCGTGATCTCGTCGACCTCGACAAAGGCATCGGTGTTGGCGGCTTCGGTCGACGGCCGCGTGTAGCAGGCGCTGGTCTTCACGCGCAGCGCGCCGAACTGCACGGTCTCGCCGATGTCCTCGTCGAAATTGATGATGCGGCCGGTGATCTTGTCGAGGCCGGAGAAACTCGCCTTCTTGTTGGTGATCTTGGTGGCCGGCGGCTCGGACACGACTTCGTCGCCCGGCTGCAGGGTCGCCGGTGAACTCGGAACGCCCTTGGCTGGCGGCTGGCGTTGTCCCGGCGGCGCATTGGCGACGCCCGGCTGACCCGGCTGCGGCGGCTGAACGGCGACTCCCGGCTGCTGGCCTTGCGGAGCGACGGTCGTTCCGGGCGGCGGCGCCAGCGGCTGCGACTGGAAGCTGCCAGGCGGCGGTGCACCCTGCCCCGGCGGCGGCCGGTTCGGCGTCGGCAACAGCCGGCCGCGCGGCAATTCCGGCACTTCCTCGTCGTCGTCGGGGAATTGTTGCTGCTGCTGATTGCCGCGCGGGATGGCGCCCGGCGGCCGCAGCGGCGGATCGGAAAAAATATTGCCGATCTGCGCCTGCGCGGGGGGCGCGAGCGAAGCCGTGGTGGCGGCGATCAGGGCCGCAAGACCGGTCAGGGCAATGGTTCGAAGCATCTCGCGGCTTTTACAGGCGAATCGGGCTCGCGACATAGTACAGACTAATCGGCCGCTCGCGTCCCTTCCGGTTAACACGGCGAATACGGCGCGGAAAGGGCGGCTTGCCCCCTTCCCGCCGCACTCGATGACGGCCCGGAACAGCGGAAACCGACTTCCGACAGTCGCTCCATGATCTCGATCGTGGCCCGGAAAGGCGGAAACCGTTCTCGGACAGTCGCTCCACGATCTCGATCGTGGCCCGGAAAGGCGGAAACCGTTCTCGGACAGTCGCTCCACGATCTCGATCGTGGCCCGGAAAGGCGGAAACCGTTCTCGGAAAGTCGCTCCACGATCTCGATCGTGGCCCGGAAAGGCGGAAACCGTTCTCGGAAAGTCGCTCCACGATCTAGTCACGGCCCGTTTCAGATGAAATAGTCGCTCCATTCACGCGGCCACGCGCGAAAACCACCAAAATCCGGGATAACCGGAGGAGTCAGAGGAAACCCAGGATATGCCCGATCGAATTCGCCTCGATGGCCGGGTAGCCGTCGTGACCGGGGCGGCCGGCGTTATCGGAACCGCAACTATCCACCTGTTGGCCGAACGCGGCGCCCGTATCGTCGCCGTCGACCGCAGGGAGGACGATCTCAAAGCGGCCATCAAGGACCTGCCCGCCTCCGCCGAAGCGCTTGCGGTCACGGCCGATGTTACCCGGGAAGAGGACGTCGCCGAATATGTCCGCGCCACCGTCGACCGGTTCGGCACGATCGATGCGTTCTACAACAACGCCGGGATCGAGGGCGACATCAAGCCAATCCCGGAATATTCGCTGGAGAGTTTTCGCCGCGTGCTCGACGTCAACGTGGTCGGCGTCTTTCTCGGCATGAAGCACGTGCTGCCGGTGATGCTGAAACAGCACAAGGGCAGCATCATCAACACCGCCTCCATCGCCGGCCTGATGGGATCGCCGATGATCGCCGTCTATAGCGCCAGCAAGCATGCCGTCATCGGTCTCACCAAGAGCGCCGCCTGGGAGTGCACCGGCACCGGCGTGCGGGTCAATTGCGTCTGCCCCGGCCTGATCGACAGCCGGATGCTGAGCACGATCCTGCAGGGCCGCAATCCCGGCAACGAGCCGCCGCCGACCGAGAAGATCGTCGACCGGATTCCGGCGCGGCGGCTCGGACAGGCTTCCGAAGTCGCTTCCATCGTGGCGTTCCTTGCTTCCGACGAAGCGAGCTACGTCTCCGGCTCCGCCTATACCGTCGATGGCGGCCGCACCGCCGCCTGAGCTTTCAGTCAACGTAATTTCAGTCAACGCAAAAGGTCTTTGTCCGTATGCCCGTCACGCTCGATCCCGATGCCGCCGCCGTCTACAAGGCTTTTCAGGACGCAGGCCGCCCCGCCTATGAGACGCTGACCGCACCGGAAGCGCGCGAATATTACCGGGCCGCCCGCGTCGCCGTTAACCCCGAGCCGCCAGCGCTGGAATCGAACAAGCCGCTCGCAATCCCCGCGCCGCATGGCGCAATACCGGCGCGCATCTACACGCCGAAGACACTGCGGAAGAGCAATGGACTCGCGCCGTGCCTGGTGTTCTTTCACGGCGGCGGTTGGGTGATCGGCGATCTCGATACCCATGAGGTGGTTTGCCAGAAGCTTGCCCATGAGGGCGAGTTGATCGTCATCTCCATCGACTACCGTCTGGCGCCGGAGCACAAATTCCCCGCCGCCATCGACGACGCGATCACTGCGACCAAATGGATTGCCACCAACGCCAATGAGCTCGGCGTCGACGCGGGGCACCTGTTGGTCGGCGGCGACAGCGCCGGCGGCAACCTCGCCGCCGTCGTGGCACTCGCCGCGCGCGACGGCGACGGCCCCAAACTTGCCGGCCAGGTGTTGGTCTATCCTGCCACCGATTTTGCGATGAAACATCCCTCGCACAGCGAGCCCGAGACCGGCATTCTCTTGACGCATTCCGTGATCAAATGGTTCTGCAATCATTATCTCAACGGCACGGCCGACATAGATCACTGGAAAGCCTCACCCGCGCGCGCCAAAACGTTCACCGGATTGCCGCCTGCCTATGTGCTGACCGCAGGCGCCGATCCGCTGCGCGACGAAGGCGCCGAATATGCCGCGCGGTTGAAGGAAGCCGGCGTGCCCGTAACGTATCGCCACTTCCCCGGCCAGTTCCACGGCTTCTTCACCATGGGCAAGTTGCTGCAGCAGGCCAATGTCGCCGTCAGCGAAATCGCGGGCTGGCTGAAGGCGCTGAAATAGACGACAGTAGCCGCATCCGTCCCGCGCGCGAGGCCATAGTGATCGACCCGATCCTTGTGTTTGGAATCCCCGTCGACTTCATCCTGTTCGCGCTGACGCTGCTCGGGGTCGCGCTATTCCATCACAGAACGCTTCAGGTCGCGCTGACGGGACTGGCGGCCATCGTGATCTACAAGCTGGTCTTCACCGGCTTCAAGCACGGCACGGGCCTCGCCGGCCTCGGCCATCACATGGCGCATGAATGGGTCACGCTCGCCAACCTGTTCCTGCTCTTGATGGGGTTTGCGCTGCTGTCCCGGCACTTTGAGGAAAGCCGGATTCCGGATGCGATGCCGGCGCTATTGCCGGACGACTGGAAGGGCGGCGTGGTGCTGCTGGTGCTGGTGTTCGTGCTGTCGAGCTTCCTCGACAACATCGCCGCCGCCCTGATCGGCGGCACGGTTGCGCGGCATGTGTTCCAGGGCAAGGTTCACATCGGCTATCTCGCCGCGATCGTCGCGGCCTCGAATGCCGGCGGCGCTGGCAGCGTCGTCGGCGATACCACCACCACCATGATGTGGATCGCCGGTGTCAGTCCGCTCGCCGTGGTGGAGGCCTATGTCGCCGCCGTCGTTGCGATGCTGATCTTCGCGGTGCCGGCATCGATTCAGCAGCACCGTTTCTCGCCGATTCAGAAGGATCTGTCGAAAAGTGTGATGATCGATCCGGCGCGGGTCCTCATCGTCGCCGCCATCCTGATCGCCGCGCTCGCCGCCAACATCATCGCCAATGTGAAGTTCCCCGCTTTGCTCGATACCATGCCGGTTCTCGGCATCGCCGTCTGGGCGATCATTCTGCTGACGGCGGCATGGCGCGCGCCGGATTGGAAGGTGATGCCGGAAACCTTCAAAGGCACGATCTTTCTGCTTGCCTTGGTCACCGCCGCCTCGCTGATGCCGGTCGAGAAGCTGCCGGCCGCTTCATGGCCGACCACGCTCGGCCTCGGCTTCGTCTCGGCGGTGTTCGACAACATCCCCCTCACCGCGCTCGCGCTGAAACAAGGCGGCTATGATTGGGGCTATCTCGCCTATGCCGTCGGCTTCGGCGGATCGATGATCTGGTTCGGCTCATCGGCCGGCGTCGCGCTGTCGAACATGTATCCGGAGGCAAAATCCGTCGGCCGCTGGGTCAGCCAGGGCTGGCCGGTGGCTGCCGCCTATGTCATCGGATTTTTCGTGATGCTGGCGGTGCTCGGCTGGCATCCCGACCGGCCGCATTAGCCGTTTTCGCTGCTGTCGATCCATTCATGTTCGGCATCGTTGAGAACCAGGCTACGGCGAACGGCGTCGTCACGCCGCTCGAATGCGCGCGGCATCCACGCCGCGGAAAAGAACGCATGCATCTTCCTGAAAGGGCGCAACTGAGCGCTGTTGTCTCAGCCCATGTGTACTGAAGGTGTTGGTCAGCCCGCCGGCCATCATCCTGTTGACCAGTTTCGCTACGCGAACTTAAGCCGCAATGTCTCCAAGTTTCGGGCTATTCTTCGCAAATAACGAATCTTCCCGCTGATTCGGCGGATGATCGCGACGCGCGGGGGTATTGCCATGGCATTTTTTAAGCGCGACCTTTTTAAGCGGGAACTCGACCCGATCGAGCGCTTCGAGAACGCGCTAAAGGAGAAGCTGGCGGCCCGGCAGAAGTTGGCCGACCGCTTGAGCATTGCCGAAACGGAACTTGCTGAGAAACGCGCCGCTGCCGAACGGCTGGCGGTCGCAGGAGCCACCGCTGCCCGACTCGATCGCGCAGAAGCCGACATGCGCGCCGTCGATGATCGCACCAAGACGTGGCGCGCCTCGTTGGCGGAGTTCGACGAGCAGGTCGCCTCGGCCGAGCGCGCACTCTCCGATGCCAAGGCGCAGCGTGACCGCGACACGACGGCTGACCAGATCGAAGCGCTGGCTGCGGCGATCGAGCGGGCTGCGCCGGGATTTGATTCCGGCGCTACCGCGCTGGTCGATGCGGTCACCAAGGGCGCGCTGTCGATACCGGAAGCGACCAGGTTCTCGAACAATGTAGATGCCGTGCGCCGGGAAGTTCTGTCGGCGGCGGACTTGATATGCTGGGAGCTGCGGTCCGCCGCCGTGCGTACACGTGCCGGCAACGCCAACCTCGCCAGCCTCACGCTATCAGAGTCGGAGCAGCCGCTATCGCCGGAGATCGAGCGGCAATTGATCTACACCCTGCATCCCTTGCGCTGGCGCGAGGACGGCGAGGTGCGCAAGGTTTCGGCCTTTACCCTGGTCGGACTGCCCAAAGCGTTGCTGCCGGTGGCGCTGCAGCATCAGCACGTGGACCATCTCAACGCCCGCCGCGTGCAGACATTGATGCACCTTCATGGCAGCGCGGGGAACGGCGAACCGCAGGACGACGATCCGCAGCTCGTCGACCTCGATGCCTTGCTCTCAGAAGATAAGCCGAGCGCGCAAGCCGACGTTGCCTGAGCGGAACGACGCTCGCTCAGGGAGCCGGACCGCGCGCACTCGACCAACCCTTGCGCCAGCGCTACTGACATCCTGCTGGCGGCGGACTGGGTGCACTCGGTGGCGGTTTGAGCAAAGCTGCATTCTTGCGATTGGGCCCCCCGATCGCTTACGCGTGAGACGGGCCTTGAGTGGTCGCACAGCATCGCGAGAAGCACTGCGAACCGCCACACCTCCGGAGGGTTGAACAGAGTGCTCAATCAGCGCGGCGGCCTCAACGGAAGCTGGAGGACACCGGCGTCACATGCAAGACATGACGCGAGCCGGTATGTGCCTGGCGTGGATCCAATGCCTCTCCCGCTCCGCGCTCTGGATCACATTCCCGACTGGCTCAAAGGTACCGGGCTCGGAGGAGGTGTCGGTGCGGCAATTGCAGGTGGCGACTGTGAGTGCCGCCGTTAAGGCCTTGATCCGATTCCTTTGGGACCTGCTCTACTTCTTGACCGGCGAAGGCAGCTGGAGCCTGCGTCCTCACGAAAGGGTAGTGATCGAAGCTGTGATCGATACCCTCCCTGAGCAATCCCAAGTGTTGTTGCGCTCTCAATTGAATGAGACCACGTTTGTCCAGCGGTCGCACAAGCAGATTTGCCGGCCGCGCTTCTACACAGCGCCTTATCTTCAAGACCGAAGAGCGGTCGAAGGTGGGGAGTACTCCGAGAAGGTCATCGACGTTCAAGTTGACGTGGACGGTGTGAACGAAGTTGCGCAAGTTGAATTCTTTCGGGGGCGCGTAGATAGCATTCAATTCAAACGACCTGCGGCGTACTACGTCGGCAAGAGACTGAGGGTGACGGGCACTCGACCCGGTAAGCCGACCCGTTCGCACGCTGCGGCCATTGATCGGCGCGAGCACGGCGCGGAGCGCTGATCGAGCAGGGTGTAAGGCGCGATCCGCGCCGAAGCCGCGCATATTAGCAGAGTTCCTCCGGAAATCGGGTGGCTGCCACGCCTCCATCCTGCGATCCCACGCGTTCACGAGAGAACGCAATCGCGGTTGGAGACATCAATGAACAATCCAAACATCGCATCGGACAGCGGTCCAGCACCACGAAATCCATTCGGCGTGATGGATGTTCCGCATCCGAACGACGATGACGTGATGCAGTATGCCCGCAACACGATGCCGGAAGAATCTGCGGCCGACGAGAATGCAGAGCCGTGGAGCGCCCAGGATAGCAGCTACCCGCACGGCACGATCGAGGGCCAATGGTCGAGCCGCTGGAAGGGAGGTGCGGATCCCACCATTCCGGGCGATATTCCTGATCAATGGAAACAGGGCCGGGGCGAGGCAAAAATCGTGGGCGACCGCGTCTACCTGCTGTTCGACTGGGATTCCGGCAAGCGCAGGGGACTGATCGACGCACAGCGCGAAGGCCCGCGGCGGCTGGTCGGCAAATATATCAACCTGAACAACCCGGAGATCACCGTGCCCTGGGTCGGCCTCGTGGTGAGCGATCAGCGGATAGACAGCTATTTTTCACAAGGCCGGGTGGATTTCCGCAGATAACGGCTTTCCGCCTACCCTGCCCTTGCCGCTCGGCGCAGCGATTGCGGCGGCTGGCCGAAGGCACGAATGAAGGCGCGGCGCATCCGTTCGGGATCGCGGAAGCCGGTGGTTTGCGCGACGTGCTCGATCGCCTCGCTGGAAGACTGCACGCGCTGACGCGCCACCTCGATGCGCAACCGCTCCACCGCCTTGGATGGCGTCGTGCCGGTCTCCGCCATGAAGGCGCGGGTGAAATGCCGCGAACTCATGCCAGCCTGCTCGGCGAGATCCTCGACGGTCAGCGGCGCATCGAGGTTTTCCCGTGCCCAGACCAGCAGCGGCCCGAAACGGCCATTCGGAGCCTTCAATTCCAGCAGTGAGGAGAATTGCGATTGGCCGCCGCTGCGGCGGTGATAGAGCACCAATTGTTTGGCGGTCTTCTGCGCGATGTCGTCGCCGTAATCTTCCGCGATCATCGCCAGCGACAGGTCGATGCCGGCCGATATTCCGGCCGAGGTCCAGACGTCGTCGTCGCGGACGAAGATGCGGTCGGGCTCGAGCTTCACTTGCGGATAGGTTTTTAGAAAGTGCCGCGTGCGCTGCCAATGCGTGGTGGCGCGGCGGCCATCGAGCAGGCCGGCCTCGGCGAGCACGTAAGCGCCGGAGCAAACGCTGGCAATGCGAACGCCACGCCTCGCCATGGCGCGCACGAAACCAAGTGTCTTCTCGCAGGTCGCCGCCTGCCGCACGCCCTCGCCGCCCGCGACCATGAGCGTCGTGATCGCAGATGCCGATTTCAATCCCTTCGCGACGATCTCGACGCCTGACGACGAGCGCACCGGCCCCGGCGTCACTGCCATCACCCGGATCGATGGCGGGGCCTCGGCGTAGCGTGCCGCGATCTCGAAGGCCGAAATCGGCCCGGCAGCGTCGAGCAACTGGAAGTCCGGAAAGATGAGAACGCCGATCATGATGCTGGCTCGCTCTTGGCCTCTGCTCTAACTTTGGCCTATGTCTGAAAATGAGGGAAAAATGCCATTTCGGACACGAAGCGACCATGTCAGGATGCCTTCCGTCAAGCCAAATTTTCCGGAGGTCACGATGTCCGCGCCGTCCCCGACACCCACGCCGCTGCAAATCGGTCTCGTGCTATTCCCGCGCGTCACCCAGCTCGACTTCACCGGCCCCTTGCAGGTGTTCTCCAGCCTGCCCGGCGCAAAAATTCATCTGATCTGGAAGCGGATCGAGCCGGTTACGAGCGACTCCGTCCTAACGCTGACGCCGACCACGACCTTTGCCGAATGCCCGCAACTCGACGTCATCTGCGTGCCCGGCGGGTTCGGCACCGATGACATGATCAACGACGAGGAGATGCTGGCCTTCCTGCGCCAGCAGGCCCCCGGAGCCAAATACATCACCTCGGTCTGCACGGGTTCGCTGGTGCTGGGGGCCGCCGGCCTGCTGAAAGGCTACCGCGCGGCGACGCACTGGACCGCGATGGATTTCCTCTCCGCGTTCGGCGCGATCCCGACCAAGACGCGTGTCTGCGTCGACCGCAACCGCGTCACCGGCGGCGGCGTCACCGCCGGCATCGACTTTGCGCTGACGCTGGTCTCGCTGCTGCACGACCGGCGGACTGCGGAAGCGATCCAGCTCCGCCTCGAATACAATCCCGCGCCGCCGTTCAATTCCGGCTCGCCCGACACGGCGCCGCCGGAAGTCCTCGCCCTCATGAAGGATCGGATTGCGCCAGCGCAAATCCGCCGCGGCGAGATGATCGACCGCGCTGCCGCGCGGCTGGGGTGATGCTGGCAGTGTCCGGACGCCGCACGACAGTGACGCGACGCCAAGCCGGGACCCATCTGCGTTGTAGGTCGCGGCTCTGCGGTGCACTGCTGAAGAGCGCTGCACCGCGTCCGGGACACGTGAGTGTCGCCACAAAGAAAAAGGCCGCCTGGTTGCCCAGACGGCCTTTCCTTCCTACGGCAGCCACACATTAGCGGGCGATTTCAGGAAATCTGCACCGGGGGCCTATCTCCCAGCCGTTTCCTACTCGGTGGCCGCTGCAAATCGGGGCAGTCGCGAACTGGAGCCCGACACCGACGCGATGGTTTCCCATCTCCGTAAGATGGCCCTATTGAGCCGCAGCCTCGCGGAGAGCACAAGGCGGCGGTGACGGTTGTACCCGCTGATCCCGCTATCCACAGGCGAGCCGGTGCAAAACGGGACCATGTGTGCGGCGCAACGCCAGGCTTCAGCCCGGTGCGCGCTGGCCGACCTGCGCCAGCCGCGCAAAGATAATGCCGTGTACAATCAGGAACATCGGCACCAACACCGTCGGAATCAGCGACCAGGGCAGCACCTGCACCGCCTCCGAGCCTTCGCCGGCGTGAATGATCTGCAGCGGCGAGCCATTCGCCGAGATAATTCCGAATGCCACCGCGGCCACCAGATCGAGCATGCCGAATGCATTCCAAGTCCAGACCAGCGCCTTGCCTTGGCCGCGCAGCGCGAGCCAGGCCACGGGCAAAGCCAACACGCCGGTGATGATATCGCCCCAACCCGCCGAGGTTGGAAATGGTCCGCCAAGCCGGCCTTCGGCCGCAAGGAGAAGGAAGAATCCTCCCGCCACACGCCAGACGTTGAGGCCGATCAGGAAGGGCATCGGCATCCCGAGCAGCGTAGCCCGCACCGACGGCGAGATCGCCGCCGCAACGGCAGTCGCGACCAGCGGCAACGCGATGACTGTACCGATCGTCGGCGGCCCCAGCGGATTTGACCCGAGGAACAGGTTCGCGCCGGCGAGCGCGGCAGCCAGCCCAGTCCACAGCCCGGCGCCGACCGAAAGCGCGAGACGTTGTGACGTACTGACCGGCATCGCGCCGGTGAGCGCATTGATGCTGACGATGATGGCGGCAACGAGCACGATGGTTCCGATGAAATCGAGCATGACATCTCTCCTTTACGTGTAGTTACACCTATCGGAATGAAAAAGCGGTGGGCCGAAGCCCGTTCGTCTCACCCCAGATTCCGGGAATCCAGCAGCTTCAGCGCAGCCTGGCCGTCAGCGCCGAGCAACTTGCCGATATGCGCCTGCGCCTTCGACCAGAACGGAAAGCTGCGGCGCACCACGCTCTTGCCCTGTCCGGTGATGCCGATCATTCGCGCGCGCGGATCGTCGCCAGGCTTGATCGAAATCCACTTTTGCTGCTCGAGCACCGTAAGATTTCGCGTCAGCGTCGTGCGTTCCATGCCAAGAATGCCGGCCAGCTTGCCGATCGGCATCTCCCCTCGCAGCATCAACTGCGACAGGATGGTGAACTGGGTGACCCGAATTCCGGATTCCTGCATGTAGGAATCGTACAACCGCGTGATCTTTCGCGCGGCCTGCCGCGACGCCAAGCAGAAACAGCCGGCGGCGGCCATATAGTCAGCGGCATCAGGGTCGCTCGGCTGCTTCATGATATAAGTGTATCTACACTTATTCACGTCAGCAAGGGCTCCTGATGGTCTTCCTGCTAAAATAAACGTGAAGTCAGCTTCCCGGCGTCCAGGCCTGGTAGTCGCCGGTCGCCTTGGGGCGGCGGCCGCTGACCAGCGTCGAGCCGGAGGGACGGTAGGCCGCGGGCGTGCCGGTCATGTTTGGCACATGCGGCTTTTCCCATTCCCGCGGCGTATAGTTCTCTTCGGTCGGGGCGACATCGACGGTGTGATGCAGCCAGCCGTGCCATGACGGCGGCACCCGGCTCGCCTCGGCATAGCCATTATAGATCACCCAGCGCCGCTCGAAGCCGAGCGTCGGATCGATCTTGCGGCCTTTGGTGCGGTAGTAGCGGTTACCTTGCTCGTCCTGACCTACCAGTTCGCCGAATCGCCAAGTCCACAATTGCGTGCCGAACGTCTGGCCATTCCACCAGGTGAAAAACTTCAGCAAAAACTGCTTCATGGGGCTCGGCCGGTTCGAGAAAACGTGTCGCTCTGATGCCATCGGCGGGGCGGATTGTCCAGACAAAGGCTGAGATTGCGGCCTTGCCGAGGGCGGTTTTGCCACGCCCGATTGCGCCCGCCCATGGTCGCGGAATCGGCGCAGTCCGTTCATTCCGCATACAGTTCCGCTGCCGCAAGCTGAACTGGCGCGCAATCAATGCGCGGGCTCGGGAACGTCCGCCCCTTAAACGGGTTAGGGCCTATATCCCGCAAATGGAGCCTACAATGATCAATCTAAAGGTTTTGAGTACCGCGGCAGCGATCGCGCTTGTGCTGCCGCTGGTTGCGCCAAGCTTCAGCGACGCTCAGGCACAGGGCATGGCCGGTGGCCGTGGTGGCGGCGGTGGCGGTGGTGGGGGCGGCGCAGCTATCGGTGGTGGCGGCGGGGGTGGCGGCGGCGGGGGTAGAGGTGGCGGCGGCGGCGTAGCAATCGGTGGAGGTGGCGGCGGTGGCGCGGCAATCGGCGCAGGTGGCGGCTTTAGAGGTGGCGGCCCTGGCATAGCGGCCGGTGGCGGCGCTGGTGTGAGAGGCGGTGGAATGGTCGGAGGAGGACCTGTCGCGACACCGGGCGTCCGCCCTGGTGGCGGCGCAGTTGTCGCGGGCGGCGGCGCGGGGAACTGGTCTGGCGGTGGCTGGCGTGGCCGTCATCACCACCATCACCGTGGCTTCTGGCCGGGCTTCGCGATTGGTGCCGGCATCGGCTCAGCCTACGGCTACTACGGCAACTCCTATTATAACTCCTATTATTACGATGACCCTTACTACTATGACGACACCGTCGTAGCGGCGGCGCCCGTCGGCGATGACGCCGTGGCGTATTGCATGCGCAGGTACAAATCCTACGATCCGGCGTCAGGCACATATCTTGGCTATGACGGCCAACGACACCCCTGCCCGGCGCAATAGCGCGCTATCTTGAAATTGAAGGGCGGCGCACTCCTCTGCGCCGCCCTTTTCGTTCCAGAGTTAGGCCCGTAGCGCCACTGCGACACCACCAAGCGTGAACACCAGCGCGGCGATTTCGCGAAGACCGAACGGCTCGCGCAGCATCGCCGCCGCCGCCAGCACGCCGATGACGGGAACCAGCAGAGTTCCGATCGAGGCCGTCGCCGCCGGCAGCCGTTCCAGTGCGGCAAACCAGCACACGTAACACAGGCAGAACTGGATCAACGTCATATAGACCAGCGACGCCCAGCCCACCGATGATAGATCAGCCAGTTGCGGCTGCTCGACTGCGAGGCCGACGATCGCGATCGGCAGGCAGCCCAGTCCGATCTGCCAGGCGGCCAGTGACAGCGGAGGCATCGCCAGCGGGAAATGCTTGGTCAAGACGGTGCCGAGCCCGACGCAGACCGCGCCTGCCAGCGCGAACGCGATGCCCGGCAGCTTCTCGACGCTGGCCTCGATGCCATGGCCGCCGATCAAAACGGCGATGCCGGCGAGCGCGACCGTCAGCGCGACGGCGCGGAGCGGCGACAGCCGCTCACCCAGGATCGGCCATGCCAGAAACGCCACCCAGACCGGGATGGATATACCGAGCACCGCGGCCTCGCTGGCGTTGAGCCACAACAGCGCCAGCCCCATGAACGCGACCCAGCCGCCGATGGTGAGCATCGATACCAGCAGGAGCCGCAGCCACATCGGCCGCGGCACGGTCAATTTCTGCCGCCGCGCGAGCGCAAACAGCGCCAGCGCCGCAGCGCCGGCGATGCCGCACAGGCCCCGTGAGGACAATGGCGGCCATTCATTCAGCAAATGTTTCATGATCGGGAAGTTGAGACCCCACCCGACCGACGTGACCGCAAGCAGGATGAGCCCAAAGGGGGACAGCCGTCCCGAAAGCTTGGTCGGCGGCATGGCAGGCTTAGATCCGGAACCGGAATTGCATTTGTTATTGTTCTGACACAGCGAAACGGAATTGCTCTCGACAACTTTTATGTGCACTCTACCATACAGACGACCTGTCGGCGTTTCGACTTAATCGTCGTGTGGGATGTGCGAGTCACTTGGCCGCCGCCCGAGGGAAGAAGGAATCATCGTGCCGCGCGTTCTCGTGGTCGATGACGACCCGATGGCATGCGTTGCCATCGAGGTTTGTCTGACCCGCAAGGGTTTCGAGGTCACCGTTGCCGACGGTGGTGAAGCGGGAATGCGCGCCCTTGAATCCGACGATTTCGACGTCATGTTGATCGACGTGTTCATGCCGCATATGCGCGGCTTCGAGTCGATCCGGATGTTTCACGAGCACAGGCCGGACGTGCCCGTTATCGCGATGTCGGGCTACGCCTTCGCCAATGCCGAGCGCGCGCCGGATTTCCTGCGGATGACGATCGAGCTCGGCGCGGCATGCTGCCTGCGCAAGCCGTTCACGCCGGAAGCGCTGTTGACCTCGGTCAATCAATGCCTCACCAAACCGAAAGCTTCCGCGCAGCCGTCAAAATAGTGAAATAAGCAACTGGCAATGCCTTCGCAGCGTATCATTCTTGGAATTGGCCTCGCCATCCTCCTCGTTATCGGCGCTGCCTCGATCGGTCTGGATCTCAAGTCGCGGTATGATGCGGCCTCGGTCGACCGCGCGCTCGGAATCCTCAGCAAGCTCTCCGACATGCGCCCCCTGCTGCGCCGCGCTGAAAGCGCCGCGCGCGCCTTCGCGATTACCGGCGATCAGCAATTCGCCAGGGAATACCGCGAGGCCAGCGACGCCATCCTGCTGGCACTGCCGCCGCTGATCGAAGCGGTCAAGGATAATCCCACCGAAAAGCAATTGATCGAAGAGACCAAGGCGCTGGTGGAGCGCCAGATTGCCGTCAATGGCGAGTTGATCAGGCTCCGGAATGCGGGAGACAGCGCCGCGGTCGCGGCGCTCGTCGGCCAGGAGGACCGCGCGGCGACGGCTGCGATCGCCGGAAATCTTGCAAAGGCGGTGGCGGAAGAGCGCCGGTTGCTTTTTGCCAGGCGCGCTGAATCCGACATCAATGGGAGGTTTCTGCTGGCGATCGATCTTGCCGGCGTCGCGCTGATTCTGGTCCTTGCCACCGTTCTGACGGTGTCGACCCGCCGCTCGCGTCGGGAACTGCAGGATTCGCTGAGTGCCAGCAAGGCCACCAACGAGGCGCTGGAGGCTGCGGTTGCCGAGCGCACCGAGCATCTGGTCGCCGCGCATGAGGAACTGCGCCTTTCGGCCGCGGTCTTGCGCAGCACCTTTCACAGCATGGCGGAAGCCGTGCTCGTCATCGACACCAAGGGCGAGATCTTGCTCTCCAATCCGGCCGCCGAGAAGATGCTGCGCTACCGGCCGGGAATGACGATCGAACTGCTGCGCTCGCTCAGCACGGTTTTTCATGCCGACGGCGTCACGCCGCTGCCGCTCCAGGACATGCCCGCCTCGCGCGCGCTGCGCGGCGAAGCGTTCGACGCCAGCGAAATCGTGATGCGCCCCGTCAGCGGCAATCCGCCGGTTCATCTCGTGATCAGCGGCCGGCCGTTGCGCGACGCCTCCGGCGCCATCAGCGGTGCGGCGCTGGTCTATCATGACATCACGGGGTCGCGCGAAACCGAGCACAAGCTGTTGCAGTCGCAGAAGCTCGACGCCATCGGCAAGCTCACCGGCGGCGTCGCCCACGACTTCAACAACATGCTGACCGTGATCACCGGCACCACCGAGACGCTGGTTGCGGGCCTTGCACATGAGCCGGCGCTGCAGAAGACCGCCGAACTGATCGACCAGGCAGCGGAACGCTGCAGCGAGCTGATCCAGCATCTACTCGCCTTCGCCCGCCGCCAGCCGCTGCAGCCACGCAATGTCGACATCAACGCCACCGTGCTCGACATCGCAAAACTGCTGCGCCCGACGCTCGGCGAGCAGATCGAGGTCAACTCGATCCTCGATCAGGAAACGGCGACCGCCCATATCGACGCCTCGCAGCTCGCCAACTCCCTGCTCAACATGGCGATCAACGCGCGCGACGCGATGCCGAATGGTGGCAAGCTGTTGCTGGAGACGCGCAACGTCGTGCTCGACGAGGCCTATGCGCAGGCCAATCCGGGCGTGAAGCCCGGCCCCTATGTGATGCTCGCGGTCAGCGATACCGGCGCCGGCATGCCGCAGGACGTGCTGGACAAGGTGTTCGAGCCGTTCTTCACCACCAAGGAGGTCGGCAAGGGATCAGGCCTCGGGCTGAGCATGGTCTACGGCTTCGTCAAGCAATCGGGCGGGCACATCCGCATCTACAGCGAGGTCGGTCACGGCACCACGATCAAGCTCTATCTGCCCCCTGCCCGCGGCCAGGTCGAGGCCACGCCGGCTGCAGCCCCGCCGCTGCCGCATGGCAACGAGACCATCATGGTGGTGGAGGACGACGCGCTGGTGCGCAACTTCGTCACCGCGCAATTGCAGAGCCTCGGATACCGCACCGTGGCCGCCGCCAACGGGCCGGCGGCGATGAACCTGATCGAAGGCGGCCAGGCATTCGACCTCCTGTTCACCGACGTCATCATGCCCGGCAGCATGACCGGGCGCGAACTGGCGGATAAGGTGTTGAAGCTCCGCCCCGGCATCAAGGTGCTGTATACGTCCGGCTATACCGACAACGCGATCGTGCACCAGGGCCGGCTCGATGCCGGCGTGCTGCTGCTGACGAAACCTTACCGGAAGTCGCAGTTGGCGAACATGGTGCGGCGCGCGCTGTCGGGGTGAACAAGCCGCAAGCCTCTCCCTGGCGGCGTCGTTTTCAATGCCGACTTGATATATGAAAAGGGTGAGACGTTGGACGAAATGATTCGCGGGAAGAGCCAAGGCTGATGGCCGACGTGATCTACAAGCGCTGCTATTTCGATTGGGGCGGACGATGCGCCTACTGCGACGTTGCACTCTCCCGGCAAAAGACCGGCGGCAAGGTGAAGGCCAGCATCGACCATTTCATCCCGCTCTCAAAGGGAGGCCAGAACGGCAGGAGCAACCGCGTGCTGTCCTGCTACCCCTGCAATCTCGCCAAGGACGATACCGATCCGCGCGAGACCAATCAGTGGCCCAACGTCGAGCAGCGGCTTGCCGAGATCGCGGCTTCACCGCTCATCAGTCACGGGAAGCTCAGACAGCTTATTCCCGAACTGGAGAAACAACTTGGCGCGTGAGACGAACAGGACTCACGCCCCTCACTGCGCCCCCGATCCACCCGCGACGATCTTCTCGTTCAGCTTCTGATCGACGGTCTCGACCGTGCGATCGATCTCGGCGCTGGGGGCGCCGAGCTGATGCGAGATCAGCTTCACGAGCAGGTCGACGCGCTCGATGAACGGCGCGCCGGCGGCGACTGCGCGCGCCGCCGATGACGGCTTGAGCAGGCTTTCCGCAGCCTTGGCATATTTCGCGAACGGCACCTGGTCGGCCGGGTCGGCGCCAAGGCGCCGGGCGATGCCGTCGACGTGGTCATAGATTGACTGCGACAGCTTGAGATCGCCGTGCACGGCGTCGCGGATCGACTGCGGCTCGCTCGGCGTGATGCAGCGGTAATTGCCGGTCAAGAGCATCGACCATTTGGCGAGCGGCACGAACAGCGAGTCGAACACCTTCAGCTTCACCGGGACGTCGTGGCCGTCGAGCGTCACCGCGTCGATGTCGGCCTCCAGCTCGCGCAGCAGCTTGTTGTGCTGCTCGTCGGCAAAGGCTGCGGCCTTGAAGTTGGTGGGCAGGCCGACATGCAGCACATTCGCCGCCTCTTCCGGCGGACGGAAGGCCTGCGGATCGGGCGAGCAGAGCGACACCAGCCCGGGCTCGAAGCGCTCCCACACCTGCGCGTTGGTATAAGCCTCCTCGAGGTCCATATCCGCCAGCGCCGGTATGCGCTTGAGATAGGGCAAGGGCGGCATGTTCATGATCGACAGGCACGGCAATTTTGCCGCGGCGATCTTGATCATCAGAACCCGGATCGTGTGATTGGTGTATTGCGGCTCCTGCATCGCAAGACCGACCAGGTCGTAGCGGGAAAGATTGACCTCCGCGGGCGTGGTCGCGTCCAGCTTGCCCGGCAGGTCGCGCGAGAAGATCGCGCGGTGCACGGCTTCATCGCGCAGCTTGATGCGAACCTCGGTGCCGTCGCGGTTGATGAGCTCGGCCGTCTTCTTGCGGCAGACCAGGGTCACGTTGTGCCCTGCCATCAAAAGCTTCGTCGCCAGCAAGGAGCCGTACGAGGCCCCCAGGATCAAAATGTTGCGCGCCATACGCTCTCTACTCTTTCACAGAAAAAACCAGGCCCTCAGACCTGGCACCCATTATGCCAGAACTTTCCGCCCCGATGCCTACTGCAAACCGGCAGGCATTACAATCGGATACCCCATCCCCGTCATGGCCGGGCATAGCCGCCCGAAGGACGGCGTCGCTTGCGCTCGCCTATGTCCCGGGCATGACGACGCCGTGAGACCTGCCTTTGCCGGTGCTAAGACCTTGTCGCCAGCACGACGCCGGCCAGCGTAAACACCAGCGCGACGATCTGGATCAGCCCGAGCGGCTCGCCGAGCGCGATCGCCGACGCCACGACGCCGATCACCGGCACCGCCATGGTGCCGATCGCTGCGACCGAGGCCGGCAGGCGGACGAGTGCGGCGAACCAGCTCACATAGGCGATGCAGAACTGGATCACGGTCGAATAGATCAGGAGCCACCAGCCGAGCGGCGTCACCTTTTCGATATGCGTGGTCTCGAAGGCGAGACCGATGATGACGATCGGAAAACATCCGAGCCCGATCTGCCAGGCCGCGGCGGGAATCGGCGGCAGCGGCACCGGCAGCTTCTTTGCGAGCACCGTGCCGAGCGCAAAGCCGAACGCGCCGGCGAGCGCCATCACCATGCCCGGCAGTTTTTCCGTCGTCGCCGTGATGCCGTTGCCGCCCATGATGGCTGCGAGCCCCGCAAACGCCATCACCAGCGCCACCGTGCGCAGAATGGTCGGCCGCTCGCCGAGCACGGGCCAGGCCAGCAGCGAGGCCCAGACCGGCATGGTGTAGGCGATCAGTGCCGCCTCGCTCGCCGGCAGCCAGAGCAGCGCCAGCCCCATCAGCACCATCCAGCCTGTGACATTGAGCAGCGCGGAGAGCATCAGCCGCGGCCACAAATGCCGCTCGACCTTCAGGCTTTCCGAGCGCACCAGCGCCAGGAGGGCCAGCAGCGCAGCGCCGATCACCCCGGTCGAGCCGCGCAGGGTCAGCGGCGGCAATTCGCTCAGCAGATATTTCGTGACGGGCCAGTTGAAGCCCCAGCCCACCGAGGTGATGGCGAGGAACATCAGGCCTGCCGGCGCGATCCGCGCCGGCGCGGTGGGTTTTGATTCTGTCATGGGGCCCGGCAGAGGGTGGAATCGGCCCCACCTTGCCGCTAATCGCGGCGTGCCGCCACGGATGCCCGGACATGCCAGACCTCCCCTCCCCGTAGCCGTACGTGAGTCTCTCGAGTGCAATCCCGAAAGCTCAAAAAATACCTGCCCTGTGAACAGCGGGACGAAGGCGATTTCCACGGGGACGAACAATTTTTTCGTTTGGGAATCCCTGAGGACTCACTGATACTTGGCGCCATCACAGGCGCGGCACCGACCCCTGTTTTCCCGCACTTTCCACCATATTTAGTATTTGATTCAGGAACTCGTACTACTCCTTGACGGGCGTAACGGGTTTGTCCTAGCCTCAGTACTGGACGGCGCGAGTTAAGTTCTGGGTCCCGCCGATCACTCCCAAACGGGTTCCGAACGAGCACTCCGTCAGCCGGTTGAGGCACGGATCGAGGGCTTGTCTGCCCAAAATTCGGGGGTGATCCGGGGCCGAAAAACGAGCCGAATGGCTCAGGCGACGAGTTGCGGCGTTGAGTTCGAGCATGATCCGGAAAGCCGACTAGGGGTAGGCGGCGGACCGATCAGGCTCAAAGCCAAGGGATGGGGTTGGCCTCGCCGTTAGGCGGGACGAACCCTTGGGGTGGCGAAAGCAGAAACAGGGCCGGGTTCACCGGTAGAGCTGGCGGATCTCAAGGGCCAAGGTTGTCTTCAACCTTTGGTCCCGAAGGTTCGCTCACTGAAACATCCGGCAACCGCCAGGAAATGCGGACCGGGCAAGAAGACGGGGCACTAAAAATGCGAATCGAGCGGCGCAACACCACTTCCGGCCAGTCACCCTATGCAGGGATTGATTTCAGGCTGACGACATCGGAGATCCGCAATCCCGACGGTTCGATCGTGTTCCGGCTCGAAAATGTCGAGGTGCCCCAGTTCTGGTCGCAGGTCGCCTCCGACGTCCTCGCCCAGAAGTATTTCCGCAAAGCCGGCGTCGCCGCGTGCCTGAAGAAGGTCGAGGAAGAGACTGTCCCCTCGTGGCTGTGGCGCTCGGTGCCCGACAACGAGGCCCTCGCCCTGCTGCCCGAGAGCGAGCGCTATGTCGGCGAGATCTCAGCCAAGCAGGTGTTCGACCGCCTCGCCGGCTGCTGGACCTATTGGGGCTGGAAGGGCGGCTATTTCTCCAGCGATGAAGACGCCCAGGCGTTTTACGACGAGCTTCGCTACCAGCTGGCAAAACAGATGGTCGCGCCGAACTCGCCGCAGTGGTTCAACACCGGACTGCATTGGGCCTACGGCATCGACGGCCCCGGCCAGGGCCACCATTACGTCGATCCGTTCACGGGGAAGCTGACCAAGTCGAAATCGGCTTACGAGCATCCGCAGCCGCATGCCTGCTTCATCCAGGGCGTGGGTGACGACCTCGTCAACGAGGGCGGCATCATGGACCTCTGGGTGCGCGAGGCGCGCCTGTTCAAATACGGCTCCGGCACCGGCTCCAACTTCTCCCGCCTGCGCGGCGAAGGTGAGCGCCTGTCCGGTGGCGGCCGCTCGTCCGGCCTGATGAGCTTCCTCAAGATCGGCGACCGCGCAGCCGGCGCCATCAAGAGCGGCGGCACCACGCGCCGCGCGGCCAAGATGGTCGTGGTCGACGTCGATCACCCCGATATCGAGACCTATATCGACTGGAAGGTGAAGGAGGAGCAGAAGGTTGCAGCTCTCGTCACCGGCTCCAAGATCAACCAGAAGCACCTGAAGGCCGTGCTGAAGGCCTGCGTCAACTGCGAAGGCAGTGGCGACGACTGCTTCGATCCCGAAAAGAACCCTGCCCTGCGTCGCGAAATCAAGCTCGCGCGCCGCGCGCTGGTGCCCGACAACTACATCAAGCGGGTGATCCAGTTCGCCAAGCAGGGCTATAAGGACATCGACTTCCCGATCTACGACACCGATTGGGATTCGGAAGCCTATCTCACGGTATCCGGCCAGAACTCCAACAACTCGGTCTCGCTGAAGGACGATTTCCTCCGCGCCGTCGAAACCGATGGCGACTGGAACCTGATCGGCCGCACCAACAAGAAGATTACAAAAACTCTCAAGGCCCGCGAGCTCTGGGAAAAGATCGGCCACGCCGCCTGGGCCTCGGCCGATCCCGGCCTGCATTTCAACACCACGATGAACGACTGGCACACCTGCAAGGCGTCAGGCGAGATCCGCGCGTCGAACCCGTGCTCGGAATACATGTTCCTGGACGACACGGCGTGTAACCTCGCCTCGGCCAACCTGATCACGTTCTACTCGACCACGACCAAGCGTTTCGACGTCGAATCCTACGAGCATCTGTGCCGGCTCTGGACCATCGTGCTCGAAATCTCCGTGATGATGGCGCAATTCCCGTCGAAGGCGATCGCCGAACTGTCCTACGAGTTCCGCACGCTGGGCCTCGGCTTTGCCAACATCGGCGGCCTGCTGATGACCATGGGCCTGCCCTATGACTCAAAGGAAGGCCGTTCGCTCTGCGGCGCGCTGACCGCTGTGATGACCGGCATCGCCTACAAGACCTCGGCCGAGATGGCGGCCGAGCTCGGCACCTTCCCCGGCTACAAGAAGAACGCCCAGCACATGCTGCGCGTGATCCGCAACCACCGCCGCGCCGCCCACGGCAACGCGTCGGGTTATGAAGCGCTCGCCGTCAACCCGGTGCCGCTCGACCACGCCTCCTGCCCGCAAGCCGACATCATCGCGCATGCGACCAGGGCGTGGGACGACGCGCTCGCGCTCGGCGAAACCAACGGCTTCCGCAACGCGCAGACCACGGTGGTGGCGCCGACCGGCACCATTGGCCTCGTCATGGATTGCGACACGACAGGCATCGAGCCTGACTTCGCGCTGGTGAAGTTCAAGAAGCTCGCCGGCGGCGGCTACTGGAAGATCATCAACCAGGCCGTGCCCGAGGCGCTGCGCGCGCTCGGCTACCGCGAAAGCGACATCGCCGAGATCGAGGCCTACGCCGTCGGCCACGGTTCGCTCTCCAACGCCCCCGGCATCAATGCCTCCACCCTCAAGGCAAAGGGCTTCACCGACGAAGCGCTGGCCAAGGTGGAAAAGGCGCTGCCGACGGCGTTCGACATCAAGTTCGCCTTCAACAAGTGGACCTTTGGCGAGGATTTCCTGCGCGATACGCTCAACCTCGCGCCCGAAGTCATCGCAGCCCCCGGCTTCGACCTGCTCGCAGCCCTCGGCTTCAGCAAGCGCGAGATCGAGGCGGCGAATGTCCACATCTGCGGCGCGATGACCGTGGAAGGCGCACCGCACTTGAAGGCCGAGCACTATCCGGTGTTCGACTGCGCCAACCCCTGCGGCAAGATCGGCAAGCGTTATCTCTCGGTCGAGAGCCACATCCGCATGATGGCGGCCTCGCAGCCGTTCATCTCGGGTGCGATCTCGAAGACCATCAACATGCCGAACGACGCCACCGTCGAGGACTGCAAGGCGGCATACCTGCTCTCCTGGAAGCTCGCGCTGAAGGCCAACGCGCTCTACCGCGACGGCTCGAAGTTGAGCCAGCCGTTGAACTCGCAGCTCATCTCAGATGATGACGACGAGGACGATGCGGTGGAGGCGCTCTACGAGAAGCCGATGGCCGCGCGTGCCGCCCAGGTCTCGGAAAAGATCGTCGAAAAACTGGTCGAGCGCATCGTCGTGATGCGCGAGCGCGAGAAGATGCCGGACCGCCGCAAGGGTTACACCCAGAAGGCGGTTGTCGGCGGCCACAAGGTCTACTTGCGAACCGGCGAATATGACGACGGCCGTCTCGGCGAGATCTTCATCGACATGCACAAGGAAGGCGCGGCGCTCCGCTCCTTCATCAACAACTTCGCCATCGCGGTTTCGCTCGGCCTGCAATACGGCGTGCCGCTGGAGGAATATGTCGACGCCTTCACCTTCACCCGCTTCGAGCCGGCGGGCCCCGTGCAGGGCAACGACAGCATCAAGTACGCGACCTCGATCCTCGACTATGTGTTCCGCGAACTCGCGGTCAGCTACATGTCGCGCTTCGACCTCGCCCATGTCGATCCGACCGAGTCGAATTTCGACGCGCTCGGCAAGGGCGTCGAGGAAGGCAAGGAGCCGTCCGACGGCCACCAGGCCACCAAATATCTGTCCAAGGGCCTGACCCGCTCGCGCACGGATAATCTGGTCGTCATGCGCGGCGGCGATGTCGATGCCCGCGGCTCGGGCAACGTCACCGCGATCGGCGGACACGGCCCCAGCGCCCGCCTCGCCGACACCCTCGAAGGCGCGGTGGCCTTGAAGCAGGAAGCGAGCCACGACCTTTCGCCGACGGAAAGGCTGCAATGGAGCAAGGCCGGCAGCGCCGCAGTCGCCGTCGCCCCCTCCAAGGCCGAACGCCGCGCGGAAGCCAAGGCCAAAGGCTACGAAGGCGAGATGTGCTCGGAGTGCGGCAACTTCACGCTGGTGCGGAACGGGACCTGCATGAAGTGCGATACGTGCGGAAGTACGACGGGGTGTTCGTAAGGCTACAGTTTCTTGAGACGGGCCTATAAAGGCCACCTACCTAGAAAGGGCGGCCTAAGGGCCGCCCTTTCACCATTGGGGACTATCTGATGTTCGATAGCATCGTAATTTTTCGCAATAGTCAGGACAGCGGCCCTCCAATCGACAAAGGCCTGCTAGCTGAGGCACTTCTGTTCTATGGAAATGTCCATTTGCTTCTGAATCACGGCACGCTCGTCTCTCTGTTGCAAGAGTTAGGAGCCGACGGGTTAAATAAGTTGCTTGATCGCCCGGAACTGCGGATCTCTTATCTGAGAGAGAATTTTGGGACCATTGGCAGTTCCACAGGAGGAGGACTTCGAAGTTACAATTTCGGGATATTTGAATTCGGCGGCAAAGAAAAAAGACGGCTCAGCAAGCAAGAAGAGTTGGAGCAGGTTCTAGAAAGGTCATTGGGTCGGGAGAAAGCCACTAGGAAGTTGAAAAGCCGATTGACTGCTTCAACGTCCTTTCCCCGAGTAGCTGACGACATGAAGCCCGATCAGCTAACGCAAGGTGCTCGGGGAGATTTAGATGATCCAAATTTTGTTAGCGAGGCCGTCCGTCAAGCGTTGCACGCGCTCGTACCAACTTTTCCATTGCCGCAACGTTGGCACTTCCGCGTCCTCAAATTCGATGACGGCTCGTTCGCAGTCGACACGAATTTGGACTATGTCGCTTTGAATAATGAATATCACAAAACTATTTCGCCAGATCACAGCTCAATTTCCACAGATTATCTTCTAAACTTCATCTACGACTCGCATGTTGGCACATACTTGGCGAGCAGATACTCTGCAGAGTTCGTTCACACGCCGCTCTGCTCGTCGATCATGAAGCTGAAGTACCTCAATCTATTTCGCAGGCGAGAACGATCGATACATGAGATCGATCTCTTTCAAGATTTGCATCTGGAAGCCCGAAATATAAGTGGGATTGTAAATAAAGGGGAACGTTCCTTTGATGAGTTCTTGGATCTCTTGGATCAAGCTAGAAAATTCAAGAAATGGTTGTGCGAGACAAACCCAGACGAAAATCTCCTACGAGAATACTTTGATGCAGTCACGCGCCAGACTTGGATCGACAAGCTCCCTACCAAGGGGATGCGATGGTTGATAACAACGGGTTTGGCCGCAGCCGTCGAAACATTCTATCCGACAGGGGGAGCGATGGCCGCCGCACAAGGGCTCGGGTTAGCAGATGCGACCGTACTCGATCGGATTTTGAGGGGGTGGAAGCCGGATCAATTCGTGAAGGGGTGATCTTCCCCCGAAAAAATGGACAGGGTTAAGCTGCTTTTAGCTCCATCTCGATCGGGCTGATAAAGCCGATGGCGGAGTGACGACGAGTCCGATTGTAGAAGCCCTCGATATAGGCAAAGATATC